>NZ_JRPT01000043.1:0-43377 GCF_000762865.1 Prevotella sp. S7 MS 2
CTCAGCATACGAAGGCTACAGAGATACCCAGTACACCACCCAAAAGTATATCTCCGGGGTAATGCACACCTAGATAGATACGGCTATAAGACAGAAGTGTGGCCCAAGCAAACATAAACAACGTGAGCTTACGTCGTCTGAAGAACAACATCGTAAGCATAGCCAGCATATAAGTATTGGTGGCATGACTCGACGGAGTACCATAATGCCCACCTCGATAATCATTGATAATATGCACCAAGTGGCAAATAACACTGTCGTCTTGAGCCGGACGAGGACGCGCTATCCACGGTCTAACCAACTGTACACAGAGATAATCAGTCAGCGCAAAGGCTATCAAAAACACACTTATCACCCCGATGAGCTTGCGCCAATCGCTTTTGAAGTGAAGCGCATTGGCCACAACAATGGCTATATACATCGGTACCCACACCCAACGGTTGGATATTTGCCACATCAGCGTGTCGAAGAAGCTGTTGTGGAAACCATTGAAAAACAGGAACACAGTCTGGTCCAAGCTATTAATTTGCTGTAATATGGTTGTCATGGTCAACGTTTTGAGAGGTCATCGTAAAGTTTTTGAAGGTAGGCCTTGCCCAACTTCAACGTATAATCGGTATGTTTGCCGCGCTTCTGCACGGTTGTTTTTGTATCAAGATCGTACATCACAGAGTCGGTAGACGTAATCATACCCAATGCATTAGGCACCGTGAAATACCCAAAATGTGGTGCTCTGCTGTCCATCATGTCTTTACTGAAAGTAAACTGATGGTGCGGCATACCCAATTGCGACAGGAGTGTAGCCGCAATATCTATCTGCGAGCCGATAATATCAATACGGTGCGACTCCTTCACTGCCCCACCTACCATGATGAGCGGAATATGATAACGCGCGAAATCATAGTTGCTAATATCTTCCGGATAGCATCCCAGATGGTCGGGAACAAGCACGATGAGCGTATTATCCCACTGTTTAGAACGGCGCAAGCGCTCTACAAACTTGCCCAAACAATCGTCCGCATAAGCAAAAGCATTCAATACCTTGTTGCTTAAACGATGATAAGGCACATCATAAGGCTCATGACTGCTGCTTGTCTGAATCACCTTCAAGAAAGGTTTACCGCGATATTGTTCTATATCTTTAGCCGCACGGTCGAACACATAACCATCTGGAACACCCCATTTGCTCAACCTTAGATTCACAGGAAAGTCAACATCGGCCACTATTTTCTCAAATCCGGCCGTAGTCAAAAACGACCGCATGTTGGTAAAATCTGCATCACCACCATAATAATATTGCAAGTCGTACCCCTCATTGCTCAATTCTCGCGGCAACGAAGGTAATGTTTCCACTTTCTCAGTGTACTTCATGATACTCATCGTGGGCTGAGCCGGATAGCCGGCCAAGATAGAAACGAGTCCGCGATCGGTACGGAAACTATTGGCATAGAATCGAGTAAAGAGCACACCTTCGCGTGCCAAGCGATCCATATTGACCGCCACTCGCGGCAAACCACCCAACTCTTGCATGATTTGAGCAGAGAAACTCTCTAGCACAACAATCACAATATTGGGACGATGCACGCGTAGCAACTGCGTCTCTTCTCCTTTATTACTGCGGTCACCGGTCTTTACAAGCTGACTAAACAGGCTGTCAGCCTCGGTGGCATCCATCAATCGGTATTGGTCGGAAAGCTTCGTCGCCCCATCAATCCATGAACGTAACAGACTGAAACAAGGATTTACGGCAGCATGATTCAGTCGCTGATTCTGACTATAATACACATTTCCCAAATTCATGGTCGATGTTGTGACGCCTCCACGTATCGGGATAATGAGCAATCCCATCAATACTAAGGTCATCACTACGGTCTGTATACGCTCACGAACTTTTGTTGTAGTCGTAGGAAGTGGCAACAGGCAACGCACAGCAATACTATAAATACCCAACGACAATAACAACCAAACTACCACACCCAGCACGATGAAGCCTGCACCGACACTTGCCATGGCGTCCGAAGGCGACGAGTAGAAATAAAACAAAGGTGTCGTGTCGAGTCTGAATCCCCAATAGCTATAGAGCACCGCATCCACTATGAATATCATAGCGAGCAGCAATGCCACCACAGCATAGTACGTCTTGGCAATACGACGAAGCACATCGCCACCGCCAAAAGGCGCAACGAGTGCAAGAAGTGCAGGTACTATTGATAGGTAACCACTCACAGAGAAGTCCATCGGGAGTCCATGCCACATCACAGCCACATAGTCTTTCAATGTTGCTTCAACATAGATGGCGTGGTTATAAAGCATGAAAAAAGGCTTCATCAGCATTGCCAACACAGCAAAACCTATGAAATTTCCAAGTATGAACGTAGCCATACCCATAGCACACTTCAATCTATGCTCCCTCATTTCGTGTCTTTAATGTTTAAATTTGAGTCTAATTACCTACTATTATATTAGGCTACAAAAATATAAAATAAGTCTAACAATCAGGCAGATAAGAGTTTAAAATTAACTAACATTCTTGTTTTCAGACATCTAACGTTCTTTTGGGCGAATACAATACACCTCTACAATTTGCTATAACTCCTCACTTGTCACTCCTAACTCCTCACTCTTCATTTGCTGTAACGTCTCTTCAGCATCGCTGCACAGCCCATTCAGCATTACTGCCGAGCCGAAGCAGCAAGACTGCCAAGCCACTGCAGCAATTTGAGTTAGTAAGTTTATGAATCTACAAGTTATGATATAAAACATGGAAAGTATTAATATTGCAAAGCGGCCATCGCACATAATTACAGCCTAAAAGATAGTGTCATCCCACTTTTATGTTTATCTTTGCATAAAATAGGCTGCATTCGACAATCACAAATAAGAAAAAACGATATGAAAACAGAAGGTTACAAGGTGAAACAATACGATGGTCCGGTAAAGCGATATTGCCAAACAATGGATCTACGCGACAATCCTGAACTCATCAAATGCTATCGCGAAGCCCACGACCGTGAGCATTTCCGCCAACAAATAGAAGACGGAATCAAACAAGTTGGCATTCTAGAGATGGAGTTATACATCGTTGGTACACGCGTATTCATGATAGTTGAGACACCGGTAGACTTCGATTGGGACGATGCCATGGCTCGTCTTGCTACCCTACCCGGCCAACAAGACTGGGAAGACTATGTGTCGCAATTTCAACAGTGTGCCACCGGTAGCACCTCAGACGAAAAATGGAAGATGATGGAACGTATGTTCTACCTATATTAATCACTCTTAACAACAACTCTACCCTATTGACATGATGAGACAAATCATACAACACTTCACCGACGACGACCTCTATAAGTTTACCATGTGCTGTGCCGTTATTGACAATTTCCCACGTGCACAGGTGAAATATCAGTTCGTAGACCGCAACAATACCGTCTATCCGGAGGGCTTTGCCGACCTTGTAGCCGAGCAAATCAAGATGCTCGAAAACCTCGTTATCACCGATGAAGAGATTCATTTCATGCAGCGTGAATGCTACTATATACCCCATTGGTTCTATCGCTACCTACGTGGTTTCCGCTTCAAACACCAATGGACACGCGTCTGGCAAGACGAAAACCGGCACTTACATATAGAGTTTGAGGGCAGTTGGTCGGATACTATTCTGCTCGAAGTAAAAGTATTGGCCATCGTGTCCGAACTATATTATATGGTGACAGGACAGGAAGCCAAACTCAACTACGAGGAATATTACAAGAAATCGTACGCCAAAGCCGAGCGACTTTTGACTGCCGGCTGTGTCTATAGCGACTTCGGTACGCGCCGTCGAGCATCGTTCGAGGCTGAAGATACGGTAGTAAGAGCCATGAAAGATTGCTATACTTCGCGCCAATGGCCGGGTAGATTCGTCGGAACCAGTAATGTCTATTTGGCCATGAAGCACGGTCTGACACCCGTGGGAACGATGGCTCATGAGTTTGTTTGCGCCATCGGAGGTATGTATGGTCCCCAAATGGCTAACCATATTGCCATGAACTCGTGGCGCAACACATTCCGTGGGGCATTGGGAACCTACCTCTACGACAGCTTCGGGTGGAACATTTTCAGCCTCAACTTCTCTGAAGACTTCGCCAATTTGTTCAAAGGTCTGCGCATAGATAGCGGAGACAACCGACAAGAATTAGCTAAGATTATCGGTAAATACCGCTCGCTGGGCATTGATCCGCGTACCAAACAGGTGGTATTCAGCAATGCGTTGAACACCGACCAAGCCATCGAAGTACAACAATATGCCAAAGACTATTGCCAACCTTCATTCGGTATAGGTACTCACTTCACCAATGACTTCGAGGAAATAGAACCGATGAATATCGTCATCAAGTTGGTAGCAGCCAAGATTACAGAGTCGTGGGACTTCTATAACGACACTTGTAAGCTGAGCGAAGACAATGGCAAACACACAGGAAAGCCCGAAGTCATCAAGCGATTCTTAGACGTTCTGCACATGCAAGACTAACAATGAGTTCTCTAAACGATGCAATGAATAGGAATCAACAGATTATTCGGACAAGTCTTATCGGCATTTTGTCCAACGTACTGTTGGCCTCTTTCAAGGCCGTGGTAGGATTCTTGGCAGGCTCCATTGCTATCGTGATGGACGCAGTCAACAACCTGAGCGACGTATTCTCGTCGGTCGTGACCATCATCGGCACCCGATATTCAGCCCGACCGGCCGACCGTAAGCATCCCTTTGGGCATGGACGAATAGAATATCTCAGCGCCATTGTGATTGCGGTATTCGTGATTGCTGCCGGTATTACATCGCTCATAGAGTCCGGAAAGAAGGTTTTACACCCCACAACTCCCGAATATACCACCGTCACATTGACGGTTATCATCACAGCTATCGTCGTAAAGCTCATCCTCGGACGATATGTTAAAAGCACGGGAGAGCGACTCCAATCAGACGCTCTCATCGCTAGTGGAGCCGATGCAACCTTTGATGCCGTCGTCACCTTGGGTACTTTGGTATCGGCTGTCATCATGCTTGTATGGCATTTTTCCATTGATGGTATCCTCGGTGTGCTCATCTCACTGCTCATTATCAAGGCCGGTATTGAGATATTGGCCTCTCCCGTGAATCAGATTTTGGGTACACGCATCTCTCAAGAGCTTATTACTAACATCAAAGACGAAGTAAAAACATTCGATGGAGTGTGCGGAGTGTTCGACGTTATCATGCATACCTACGGGCCGGATACCATCATTGGGTCGCTCCATATCAGCGTATTAGACACCACTTCGGCCATAGAGATACACAAACTCACCCATCGTATCAGCCACAGACTGATGGAGAAATTCGGCATCATCGCCACTATAGGCATCTATGCCATCAACTCCGGCGATAACTTAACAACTCAATTGCAACAACAAGTGATGGAGATGACTGCCGAATGTCCCGATATTTGTCAGGCACATGGATTCTTCTTGGACACAGAAACACGCACCATCTCACTCGATATCATACCCGAAGACGGGGTAAAAGAAAAAGAGGGACTTCTCAAACGATACTTGAAAAACCTGCAAGAAACCTTTCCCGACTACCATTTCAGCATCATTATAGACAATAACTATAGCGATTAAGCAGCCCCGATTCATGCCTTTTTGACACACAATTATGCCAAAAAGGCATGAATTTTAATAAGGCATGGGGTTTGACTTCTCCTTTACTGAATGAATAAAACATTGAATTAATCAAGGAAAGGAGACACGATATGGATTTCAACAAGTTTACTATCAAAGCCCAAGAGGCCGTGCAAGAAGCTGCAAACATAGCTCAAAGCAGCGGCCAACAGGCTATAGAGCCGGTTCATTTGCTTCAAGGCATCATGAACAAAGGCAAAGATGTGACCAATTTTATATTCCAAAAGCTGGCCATCAACACACAGTTGATAGAGCAGGCGGTACAACAAGAGATTCAACACTTACCTAAAGTACAGGGCGGACAGCCTTACGTGAGCAACGAAACAAATGCCGTATTACAAAAAACGCAAGATTATAGCACGAAATTAGGAGACGAATTCGTATCTATCGAACCTATGCTGTTGGCATTATTGAGCGTCAATTCCACTGCTAGCAGAATTCTAAAAGATGCCGGTTGCACCGAGAACGGCGTGCTACAAGCCATCAACGAACTGCGCCAAGGCAAAAAAGTAGACAACCAAAGCGGCGATGAGAACTATCAAGCATTGCAGAAATACGCTAAAAACTTGGTCGAAGATGCACGTCAAGGCAAGCTCGATCCGGTCATAGGACGCGATGACGAGATTCGTCGAGTGCTGCAAATCCTGTCTCGAAGAACCAAAAACAACCCGATATTAATAGGAGAACCGGGTACCGGTAAGACCGCCATCGTGGAAGGTTTGGCCGAACGTATCGTACGAGGTGATGTTCCTGAGAACCTCAAAAACAAGCAATTATACTCTCTCGACATGGGAGCTCTAGTAGCAGGAGCCAAATATAAGGGCGAGTTTGAGGAACGATTGAAAGGTGTTATCAAGGAAGTGACCAACGCAGACGGTGAGATTATCCTCTTCATCGACGAGATACACACGCTCGTTGGAGCCGGTGGTGGCGAGGGTGCTATGGATGCTGCCAACATATTAAAGCCTGCATTGGCTCGTGGCGAACTCCGTGCTATCGGTGCAACTACACTCAATGAGTACCAAAAATACTTTGAAAAAGACAAGGCATTAGAGCGCCGTTTCCAGACAGTAATGGTGGATGAACCCGACGAACTAGACGCTATCAGCATCTTACGTGGCCTAAAGGAACGGTACGAAAACCACCATAAAGTGCGCATACAAGACGATGCTTGCATCGCAGCGGTGCAACTTTCGGAGCGCTATATATCCGACCGTTTCTTGCCGGATAAGGCTATCGACCTCATGGACGAGGCTGCCGCCAAGCTTAGAATGGAGCGCGACTCGGTGCCGGAAGAGCTCGATGAGATTACTCGTAGGTTGAAACAGCTTGAAATAGAACGCGAAGCTATCAAGCGAGAGAACGATACCGACAAGATAGCACAGCTCGATAAAGAGATTGCCGAACTCCAAGAAGAGGAACATCAATACCGAGCTAAATGGGAATCGGAGAAAGGATTGGTCAACAAGATACAGCAAGATAAGCAGGAAATGGAAAGCCTCAAGTTTGAAGCAGAGCGTGCCGAACGAGAAGGAAACTACGAGAGAGTGGCCGAAATACGCTATGGTAAGCTCCAAGCATTGCAGGATGACATCGATAATATACAGCAACAATTGAGGGCAACTCAAGGCGGCGAGGGCATGATAAGGGAAGAAGTGACGGCCGACGACATCGCGGAAGTGGTGAGCAGATGGACAGGTATCCCCGTCACACGAATGCTTCAAAGCGAGCGCGAGAAGCTTCTTCATTTGGAAGAGGAACTGCATAAGCGTGTCATCGGGCAAGAAGAAGCCATCCAAGCGGTAAGCGATGCGGTGCGAAGAAGTCGCGCCGGACTGCAAGATCCAAAGCGTCCGATAGCCTCTTTCATCTTTATGGGCACCACAGGTGTAGGAAAAACCGAATTGGCCAAGGCACTCGCCGAATATCTTTTCAATGATGAGAACATGATGACTCGTATAGATATGAGTGAATATCAGGAGAAATTCAGCGTCTCCAGACTCATCGGCGCACCTCCGGGATACGTGGGTTACGACGAAGGAGGGCAACTAACGGAGGCTGTAAGACGCAAACCGTACAGCGTGGTACTGTTCGATGAGATTGAAAAAGCACATCCCGACGTCTTCAATATCTTGTTGCAAGTGTTGGACGACGGCCGATTGACCGACAACAAAGGGCGCACAGTGAACTTCAAAAACACTATCATCATCATGACATCCAACCTCGGCAGTCAGTACATCCAGCAACAAATGCAGGATATGAACGTCTACAATAGGGATGAAAAGATGAATGAAATGCGCCACCAAGTGTTGGAAATGCTGAAACAGAGCATCCGTCCGGAGTTCTTAAACCGTATCGATGAGACCATCATGTTCCTGCCTTTGACACAAGAAGAGATTGGAAAGGTGGTCACGCTACAAATGAAACACGTGCGCAAAATGCTCGAACAACAGGGCTTCAGCATCGAGTGGACACCTGAAGCCATCAATTTCTTGGCCACGGAAGGCTACGAACCGGAGTTCGGAGCACGTCCGGTAAAGCGTGCCATACAGCGTTTTGTGCTTAACGATTTAAGCAAACAGCTCCTATCAGAGAACGTATTACGCGACAAGCCCATCATCATCGATGCCGACAACAATGGGCTTGTGTTCAGAAACTAATAAAGATTAGACTTTCATGGGGAAAGGTTCATCATGGTTTGATGAACTTTTTCCCATTTTTAATGTATATTTCCGAAGGCATACTACTTTCATCTCGTCCCATATAATAGCCTGAAATAAGGCATTATTATGTATTGAATAGAATATCAGATATAAAGTTTTGCCCAGTCAAAGCATTACCGCCACTTCACTGCAAAGCCTATAGAAAGCTCTCATAGCGTTGCCATAGATGAATGTCTGTTGCAAAAATACGTTATTTCTCATACAATCCAATGGTCTTCTTATATAAATATGTTACTTTTGTAGCATATTAACCCTATTTCGTTAACATTCATGCAAGAAGAACAAATCAAAGAGGTAGAGCCCATGGAACTACCTGAGAACGCATTCAGAGAATTGAAAGAAGGTGAGGAATACAAGCCTATTATGAGTCCGGAACGCAACTATCCGGAAGTAAACGGATGGTCGGTGACGTGGGGAATCGTCATGGCGATGCTGTTTTCTGCCGCTGCTGCCTATCTGGGATTAAAGGTTGGGCAAGTCTTCGAAGCCGCTATCCCTATCGCCATCATTGCCGTTGGTGCTTCGACAGCAGCCAAACGTAAAAACGCACTAGGCGAGAACGTTATCATACAGAGTATCGGTGCTTGTTCAGGAGCAGTGGTGGCAGGTGCCATCTTCACCTTACCGGCCATCTATATTCTGCAAGCTAAGTATGGCGATGCGATGACAGCATCGTTCTTTAAGATATTTATGAGCTCGGCATTGGGCGGTATCATCGGTATATTGTTCCTCATTCCGTTCCGCAAATACTTTGTGAGCGATATGCACGGCAAGTATCCTTTCCCCGAAGCTACGGCCACCACACAAGTGTTAGTGAGCGGTGCGAAGGGCGGAAATCAAGCAAAACCGTTGCTTATATCGGGACTTGTAGGTGGTCTCTACGACTTCATCGTGGCCACAATGGGCTGGTGGAACGAGAATTTTACGTCGCGTGTCGTCGGTCTCGGAGAACTATTGGCCGATAAAGCCAAACTTGTTTTCAAAATCAATACGGGTGCTGCTGTAGTCGGACTGGGCTACATCGTGGGCTTAAAATATGCTTTGATTATCTGTTTAGGGTCGCTATCGGTATGGTGGCTCATCGTTCCGGGCATGTCAATCCTGTTCCACGACCAAGTATTAAACATGTGGGATCCCTCCATTCAGGCAACAGTGGGTAGCATGTCTGCCGAAGAAATCTTCTCAGCCTACGGCAAGAGCATCGGCATCGGAGGCATTGCCATGGCCGGAATTATCGGTATTATCAAGAGTTGGGGCATCATTAAAGGTGCTACTTCGCTTGCTGCCAAGGAACTAAAAGGTGGTGATGAGGCCGCAACAGCACAGAAACGCACACAACGCGACATTTCTTTTAAGATTATAGCTGTGGGTAGTATCGTCACCATTTTGGCTACATTCATCTTCTTCTGGACCGGTGTGATGAGCGGAAATCTACCCTATGCCGTTGTCGGAATCCTACTGATAACGCTCATTGCATTCCTCTTTACCACCGTGGCAGCCAATGCTATCGCCATCGTAGGTAGCAACCCAGTATCGGGAATGACCTTGATGACGCTGATATTAGCTTCTGTGGTGATGGTGGCTGTGGGCTTAAATGGCCCCGGAGGCATGTTGGCTGCCCTCATCATGGGTGGAGTTGTGTGCACAGCTTTATCTATGGCAGGTTCGTTTATCACCGACTTGAAGATTGGATATTGGCTCGGTACGACACCTAAAAAGCAAGAGAGTTGGAAATTCCTTGGTACTTTGGTGAGCGCAGCTACCGTAGGTGGTGTCATGATGTTGCTCAACGAGACCTATGGATTCACCTCCGGACAGTTGGCAGCACCGCAAGCTAACGCTATGGCAGCGGTCATCGATCCGCTCATGAACGGCGTCGGTGCACCTTGGGTACTTTATGCTATCGGTGCAGCTATCGCTATTATACTCGACCGTTGTAAAGTTCCGGCCTTGGCATTCGCCCTCGGTATGTTCATTCCTTTGCAGTTAAACACACCTCTACTAGTCGGTGGAGCCATCAATTGGTTTGTCACTTCGCGCAGCAAAGACGCTCAGGTGAATAAAGAACGTGGTGAGAAAGGAACGCTGATTGCCAGTGGTTTCATTGCCGGAGGAGCCTTAATGGGTGTGGTAAGTGCACTTCTGCGCTTCGGTGGAATCAATCTTGTAAACGAAGCATGGCTTGCTAATCCGCTCTCAGAGCTTTGTTCGCTTGCCGCTTACGTACTTTTGATACTCTATTTCATCAAGGCTACAAAGAAATAGAAGTCCCTCTCAAGCCCTCCCCATCAAGGGGGAGGGTTGGGGTTGGGCTTACATCAAACCACCTCAATAGCGGTGTCATGAAACGAGTGAGTCTACGTGGCTGCGCTACACCGTGATAATCAAGGCGCGAAACACTCTGCATCACGATGACACGCTTCTTAGCTCGCGTCATGGCAACATAAAATTTACGAGCGTCCTCAGCCATTTGTTGAGGATTGTTACGACTGAAATAACTCGGATAACGGTCTTCCACTGCATCAAAGATAATTACGTTATCAAACTCCAAACCTTTTGCTTTGTGCACTGTTGTCACAAAAATACGGTCTTCTATAGCCTGACTGCTGCATAAATCGGCTTCTTTCAACGTGTTCATCGTGGTGAGATGATTAGCCAATTGTTCTACCAATGACCCTCCACTCTCTTTGTTTATCAAGTCATGAGAGAGGTAACGAACGATGTAATCGAGCGAACGAACCGGCTCGATTACCTTATCTTGTTTCAACACACCATATATATAAAGCAATTCATCGACCAATGCGGGGCGATCACCCTGCATCTCTCGTCTATACAAACGGGCTTGCGTATGCGCATAAATAGGCCCATAGACGCGATGCAACACCTCTACTCGCGACGCAACTCGCTTTTGCTGCATCAGCTTTTGCTGCCCTTCTACCATCTCTTTTGCCTGCTGATAACAATAATTTACGACGCTAACAGTAGCTTCAACATCCGCATCGGCCAAGTGAGAGTTCTCCCCTTCCAAGTGTAGAACAGCCAACAGATACTTCAACTTATACTCCTTCAACCCGGGAACAAGTAATCGTGCCAACTTCAACGAGTCGAAATAAAGCGGATGAAGACTGCCTAAATCAACGTCGGGCAGGTATCGTTGCAAGTTATAAGTGAGGATATGATAATCGTATTCGGCATTATGAGCAAGCAAAACGGCATCACCTACATAGTCAAGAAACTGTCTTAAAGCCTCTGGAGGAGACAAAAGTTCATGATGACGAAGCTCTTCCAAGATGGGATTTTTAATATCCCCAAGCATTTCGGGAATTGGTCTGGCAGTCTGAATGAACAGCGATAACCGACTTCCCTCTACCACCTTGCCACCTCTCAGCTTCACAGCTGCAATCTGAACAATGTCGTCTTCAAACACATCAAGGCCAGTTGTTTCGGTATCAAACACCACGATTTCACGTTCATCGTACGTCTCCACAAACTTCTGAACATACGAAGAGCCGGGGAAAAGCAGGAAATCGGAGGGCAACATAGCATGGTTTAGCAACGTACGAACGAAGTTTCGAGCAGCCGTATTGGTCTCAAACACGTGCAAACCTTTCAATATTCGCGCCCAAGAAATAAAGTTATGCTCACACGAAATCAGATTGAAATGAGCGAAAAGGAGTTTTACTACGGGTGAAGAAAAGAGGTCTTCGCCCGATACTTTAAAGTGGTTGACCATACGAGACCGCAATGCTTGGCTGATAGCATCGGCATCCCGATTTGAACTAACAATGATGGCTGCATTCTCATCGGGATAATCCAGCATGAGTTGTCCGGCTATCTGAGCAGCATCCAAACACTCTGATTCGATGTTTTCCGATTGAAATAACTGCAGTTCATTGCCCAGTCTGGCCGGTTCATAATCTGTTGTCGGCAGTAAAGCAGGGTCAATCTTCAACACTTCTTCGGCGTAAATATTGAATACATCAAGCAAGTAACGGGGCGAACGATGGTTCATCTGCAAGCGATGTAGATGGTCTTTACACCGCTTTTTCAGCACTTCAAGGGTCGACATCTTAGCTCCCATGAACGAGAAAATGGCCTGTTGTTCGTCTCCGAGGTACACTACCGTGGGATTACAAGGCGCTGTCAAAGCATCAATAATGGCTAATTGGAGTGCATTCAAGTCCTGTACTTCGTCCACTTGAATCCACCGATACACCCTTCTTTCATCTTCCTTGGCATGTCGCAGATGCTCGTATGTGAGCAACAACAAGTCTTCAAAGTCCACCAACTTATTCTCCGTACGGTACACATCAAACAGTCTTGCCGTACGCATCTTTATCAATAAGTGGTTCACTATTTGCTGCTCGCCCATGTCGTAAGCCTCACTTCGAGCCTCATCCAAATAGAAATCGGCATTCATATAAAAGTCTTCAACTGTCCGAGCACTCAGTTCCAAATGCTGATGTCGGCATATTATCCGCATTGCCTCGACATCATCGGGCGATAAACATTCAGGATGAAGACGCAAAGTACGCGGATGTTCATGTGTCAACTGGTACATGAAATGCGACAACTGCATCACTTCCATGTAAGCACGATGGCGCCGTGGTGCAGCAGCTACCTCATATTCGTCCTCGTTTAAGATGTTAGCCAAAATACTGATGGTATCTTCTTCGTCGATAATCGAAGCCTCGGCCGGTATCAAAGCATGCTCAAAGAGATATTTGGAACAAAACCGATGCACGTTTCCCACAAAGACTTCGTCTACTCCCTCATCTGCTATTTGCCCATGAATACGCTCCATCATGCCGCGGGCAGCACGATTGGTGAAGGTCAAACAAAGCATACCGGCATAGTCAACTCCCAAAGAATGCGCCACGCGAATGCGCTCGGTGAGTATCTGTGTCTTACCACATCCGGGCGGAGCCAGCACCAAATGATAGCCTTCTTGGGCTTCTACAACCTCTTGTTGGCTTGAATCGAGGGTGAAACCGCGCCCCTTTGAACTTTCCAAAGGCGTACCATCTCCCACTCTTTCATCCTTACTTATCTTTGCATTCATGCTATTTACGTTTCCACAAATATACTAAAAAAATATCTTGATTACAATAGCAATGTTTCACTATCTATATTTTGAGTTATCAAAAATAACACCTATATTTGCCATATAAGATTCAACGATATGCCAGAGATATTTAGATTCTTCGGTTATTCATTCTTCTTTTATAGTCAAGAGCATGAACCTCTGCACGTACATGTAGAAGGAAATAGAGGTCATGCTAAATTTAATTGGGACGGAGACCATTTCTCTTTATAAGAGAAACACGGCATCAAGGCAAACGACTTCAAAAAGATAGAGATGGTAATAGAAGAAAATAAAAATATTATCATTAAGGCTTGGAACAGATATTTCAATGGAGGAGAGTAATATGGAGATAAAAAGAATATGGTTTGATAAGGAATATATATATGCAATGGGAGCCAATGGGCAAACTTATCGTCAATCGTTGTTATGGTATCCTGCACTAAAAGAGGCTACCGAAGAGCAACGAATAAATTACACACTAGGCTCCGATGGAATCCATTGGAGACATCTTGACACCGACATCAGTTATGAAAGTTTCGAATACGAAGATGCAGAACCGACCTTACTTCAACGCTTTTTCCTTACGCATAAAGAGATTAATATCGCTGAGTTTGCACGTCGCACGGGGTTCAATGCAACCCTTTTGAGAAACTATATCAACGGATTCAAACGTCCATCGAAAGAACGTGAGCGTGAGATTCTAGAAGCCGTACACAGTATTGGCAAGGAATATACTGCCGCAACCTTTTAATATGGAATGGTAAGGTTTACCCACTAAAACCTTCCAATTGTATCATGCGAATTATCCACAACAGGTTTATACCTTTCAAACAGTACGATGCCATCAACCTCTTCGGACTGCTTTTCTGCCGTAAGGGAACCGGTATCACGCTCGAACTCATTCAGCACGAGCGCATACATACGGCTCAAATGGTAGAGATGGGGGGCGTTGGGTTCTATCTGTGGTACATGGTTGAGTGGCTCATTCGCCTCTTCATGCACGGCAGAGCATACACCCACATTTCTATGGAGCGCGAAGCCTACGCCCACATGCACGACCCTAACTATCTATTACACCGTCGCCACTACGCTTGGTGGAAATATTTAAGAAAGGAACATCGATGATTAGACAATTCTTCATAGCTTTATCGGCCATCTGTATGCTGTCGTGTAACGCGGCTACAGAACCTACTGACCAGCGCGTAAGCAACCTCATTGAACAAGAAGACTGGTTTACGTTGGATACAGAATATGTCTCATTACGCCCACATATCAAAGATACGGGCGTCCGTCTCACCGCCGATGCAATGCTATCCTATCTACAAAACAATCCACGCAAGTCCATTGCGTATCTCGACACATTGCTCACTCGACAGTTTTATCGTAAGAATCGCGAGACCTACTACCGTCTTTCCATGCTCAAATGCCGCATGCTCAACACCATAGGCCGTTATTGTGAAGCCACCATCTTACTGGGAGAAATGACTCGACTACGCAAGGCCGAGGGCGCCCATGAACAAGATTGGAAACCATTGGAGGCTTTCCAAGCACAAAACAAATCGTTGAACCATCTTCCCGGACCGGCTCTTCAACTTCCAAACAAAGATGTTTCTATACCGTTTACATTGCGAAGCATGCAGGCAAAAAATCAAGATGCATGGGTACAGAAAGCAAAGAAAGACTTCAAAGGCTATCTATTGACCGTTGGGGCGCACATGAACGGCCATCCACTACAAATGGTTTTCGACACAGGAGCATCGAAAACATTCCTCTCCGAGGCCACTGCCAAGCGACTGGGACTGCACTTCCTGCCCGACACCATCACCCTCAATGGCTATCAACAAGCCCGGCGAGCCTTCGTAGATAGTCTGCGTGTGGGCGAAATCACCTACCATAACCTCATCGTCTATGTAGGTATCTCGTCGCTCAACGAGCTTATCGGCACCACCATCGACGCCGTATTGGGGCTCGACTTCATCTCGGCTGTGGGCGAAACCCAGATACTTTTCGACCAACAACGGTTACTCTTTCCGCGCAAACAGACACCCCTACCAGCCTCCGGGCGCAATCTTTACCTCCAAAAAGTGCCTTACATGCGCGTCAACCAAGGCAACGAACATCTCACAATGGTATTTGATACGGGCGACACCACAGGCTCACTCTACTATCCATACTTCGACAAACACCGCTCAGAAATACTTCAATCGGCCGAAAAAGACTCCATTGCGCAGGTAGAATATGGCCGTGTCTATATTCGCGAAGTCTATATGTTGCCCCGGTTCAACTTTCATTTGGGCCGTACACCGGTCAATATCGAACAGGTATACGTAGACCCGAAGCCCAACGGATGGGTCTCTACTGTAGACGGAAGAATGGGAATGGATCTCGTACATCGCTTCCGTAAGACCACCATCAATCTACGCTCGATGTTCATAAGTGTCACTCCTTAATCGCTGCAAGGGCTCGCCAGCATTGCTGAAAAGTCCCGGCAGTAAAACAGCAAAGGCTCGGCAACGATGTTGCCGAGCCTTTGCAATAAACTCATTCGTCTATCGCCACCTTCGGATATAGGCTGTCCCACCATGCGGAATCGTCTTGTAAATACTTCGCAAACCATGCGAAGATGGTGTTCTGCCATTTCACTCGTTTCTTATAATCAAGTATATGATGGTCTTGTCCATCCACTACGACAAAAGCCGTGGGACGTCCCAATAACTTCAGGGCGTTGAACATCTGAATACTTTCTCCCAAAGGCACGTTATGGTCTGCGCTGCCATGCAAGAAGAGCAAGGGCGTATGAATCTTATCGGCATTGAATAATGGCGACTGATTGACATAGAGTTTACGGTCGGACCATGGATAACGGTCGCCCATAGACACCTCGCTATAGCTGTATCCCCAATAGCCTTCGCCCCAATAACTGGTGTGGTCGCTGATACCTGCATGCGAGATGGCAGCGGCAAATAAGTCTGTACGGGTCTGGAGATACTGTGTCATGAAACCGCCATACGACGCTCCGATGCAGCCAATCTTCTGCGTATTGATGTAAGGATGAACCTCACAAAACTTTCGTGTACCCTCAATGATGTCTTCGGCCACGCCCTGTCCGGCTGTGGCTACGTGTCTAGAGGCGAACTCCTGTCCAAACCCTGTGGCACCACTCGGATTGATCACGTAAACCACATAGCCCATAGCTGCATACAAGTGTTGCGGATAACGCGACTCAAAATTGCGGCTAGTAGGCGAACAACCGCCATAGTAGTTCACAATAAGCGGATATTTCTTGGCCGGATTGAAGTCAGCCGGCAGATAGAAACGACCGCTGATGGTGTCGCCACGACTGTTAACAAAGTCCCAAGCCTCGCACTTTCCTAGCTTCACCCCTTTGAGTATATCGCGGCTCAAATCTTCCACCAACTCCGATTGTCCGCTTTTCGTATTGAGCAGATAGAGTCTGTCAGAATTAGAAGCACTCATTCCACACCATGCCATCCGATCGCTTTGATTAGCCAAAGAAAACTCGGTCACCATGTCTTCCGGTACATCTATACGCACGATCTTACCATCAGCAGGCGACAAACGGAACAACCGGCAATAGTCTTTATCCAATGCCGAGAAATAGATTTGACCATCGGCGCGGCTCCACTCATACTGTGCAATAGACGGATTAAAGGAACGTGTGAGTGGCATTACGTGGCGTGTGGCTATGTCAAGCGTATAGAGTTGATAGTCGTACATACTGGGAATACGCCCTTCGGGTACGTTCTTCCCCACTCCACCAAAGCTTTCGGGCGAGCCCTTCACGACGAGACTACGGCCATCGGGCGAGAATTTTGCATCGGCTATAAAGCCATCATCGGCCACCAATGTCTCGGATTTCATCTCCTGAAGGTCTATACGTATGAGCGAATAGAGCGTTGTCGGACGCTTCGTCAGCCTACTTCGACTGGTCATGATGAGCAGATAACGACCGTCAGTCGATATATCTTGTACCACAACATTGTGAAAACCAAAGGTCAAAGGCTGTAAGATACCGGTCTCCACCTTATATGTACCGAGGCTTTTACGGTCGCGCCACCCCGGTTGACGATCGTCGGGTTCCACGATTTGGTAAATATCTTTATGCTCGGCAGGCCCCTGTTGCACGTTCGACACGATAATATCTTTCAGCGTAGGAGAAATCATGAACGAAGCTCCGATGGGTAATCGGGTGGCAAGCACACGTTGTTGACCCGTCTCTATATCCGTCATGGTTAGGCGAACTCCATCTTTTAAGCTCTCTTCCACATAATAGGCATTGCGTCCCGGCACCCATTTGAGGGTAGAGAGCGACTCAATAATCAACTTACCAGTAGCAACCTCTGTGAGGCGCCATACGAAATAGCTCTCTTCTTCAGGCTCTGTAATGCGGTAAGAGGTAATCTGATAACGCCCATCATGCGACAGTGAGACACCAGAAAACCGTTTACCATCAAGCACATCGCCCAAAGAATAACTGCGCTCGGCATCGGCATCAACCGACAGGAGCGACTCTTTATCGGCCTTGACACTCACCTTCAACGCTTCGCGACGCCCTTTACGCGACATATATTTAATGGTTACGAGGTGCGTTCCGGGCAAAAACGTCTGCTCGCCTTGGGCAGACTGTCCGTCAATAGTCACTTCATACGATTTCAAACCAGTGACAGAGATCTGTCCTTTCACATATCCTCGCGATCTAAAATTGAACTTTAACAGGTGCAAAGCGTATGCATCCGTGCTCGTAGGTACTTGTTTACCAGTGTATATCTTGCTTTCATCATTGGCTTGAACCATAAGACTCGTCTTCAAAAGCGATTCATCCGAGAATTTCTCGGCATTGATATCAATGCTGTCGAGCATCAAAGGACGATACACAGCATACGGCCCTTGGTAGCGAAAGGTGTTGACATCAATGGCATAGACGTTTGTATCGAGCCCCAAAAACAAGCATGCAAGAAGAAATAAGTATGACTTTTTCATCGTAATTTCATTTAAAATTAGAAGTATATTACTGCAAAAATAGGCTTTTTAATGCAAAAGACCATGGAATATCATACAACATTTGTCACACCGAAAGCAGCAATACTGAAAAAGAAGAGAAGGGATACTAAAAAGGACAAAAGAACATCAACCCACGTAGAAAGATACGAATCAGGTTGATGTTCTTTTGTCCTGAAATGGCAGATATTAAAACTCTAGCTCCAAACCTATCATTAATTCTTCCGGGGCAAAGCGTATACCCCATCCCGAATTGCCAATTTCGGCCTCTTCGCCACCAGTATAATGATTGCGATAACCAACAAAACCCATGCGCAGACAAAGGCAAAGCCCCTCGGTAAGGTCGACACATGCGCCCGGACGCACGCCTATTTCATAACCGTTTTTCTTACCCGTTGCCTCCGAAGTCTTGCGATAACTATAACCCACACCGCCATCCATAAATAGGTTGAAAGGCCCTTTATGTACATAATAATAACGGGCAAAGGGAGCCACTTTATAACTTGTGGTCTTCATTCCGTTGCTTTCTTTCTCATGTCCGAAACCTAACATGACGCCCACTCCCCATGTTTGATTGAACAAACGTCCGATTTCTGGATAGAAATTGAACGTATGACTATGCTCTTTCTGATTATTCCAATAGGTAAGAGAGCCACCTACAAATGTGCGAGGTCCATGTTCCATCTCCAAATGTTGTGATGGAAAAGTGTCATGATCACCAGCTCGGACAGAAGACCACACACAGGACTACAGGCATACCAATAGCAATAAATGTTTCATATTATAGTTTTTGAATGATTAATTATTAACAAAGCTACTGAAAACCTGTGAGGTAATAGAAAGAAAAGGAGCATCCAACAAGTAAATTACCTACAATTAGGTTAGGTCAAAGAGGTGTTTACAGTATCTATCCCCTATTTTTTGCACACTAAAAAAGGCGAAGATGTTTACACATCTCCGCCCTTATAAAGGTTTATATTAATTCCGTAAATTATAGAGGTTTGTACTCTACGAATGCCTCCATAGCCTCATAGCATGCCAAACCTAAATCATCGTACAACTTAGCTGTGCCACGGTTACGGTCTTCAGAACGCTGCCAGAACAGACGTTCGTCGTTTCCTAAGAACGGAGCACTCTCCATTTGGCTTGAATGCTTCAAGATACTGTTACGCTTAGCACGCAACTCTTCGGGACTCATCGGTACACACATCTCGATGTTTTCGATTTCCCATTCAGCCCAAGCACCACGATACATCCAAATACGGCAGTCTTTCAACCACTCAGCACCGGCTTCCTTCTCTACGTCAATAGCCGCCATAACAGCGTCGGTACACTTGCGATGAGTTCCATGAGGGTCGGCTAAGTCACCTGCAACATAGATTTGATGAGGTTTAACTTTGCGCAAAAGCTCCAAAACCACTTCCACATCAGCTTCACCCATAGGCAATTTCTCGATCTTACCAGACTCATAGAATGGTAAATCGAGGAAGTGAACGCGCTCCAATGGTACACCATTGTAAGTACAAGCTGTGCGAGCTTCACCACGACGAATCAATCCCTTGATGGTCAATATGTCGCGTGTATCCATGTCGCCTTCTTTCTTTTCGGCCAAGAACTTTTTGATTTCTTTGTACTTGCTCTTGATAACTTCATCTTTTTCGTCGCCGAAAATCTGATTGAAACCATTGATGAAGTGCATGAAACGAGTTACTTCTTCATCGCCAACAGCAATGTTTCCACTGGTCTCATAGGCTACATGCATCTCGTGTCCCTGCTGAACGAGGCGACGTAAAGTACCACCCATGGAGATAACATCATCGTCGGGGTGTGGCGAGAATACAATAACGCGCTTGGGGAATGGCTTTGCACGCTCCGGACGATTGGTATCGTCAGCGTCAGGTTTACCTCCCGGCCAACCGGTAATCGTATGCTGTAGGTCGTTGAAAATCTTGATATTGGCATTGTAAGCAGAACCATACAGCGCCAAAAGTTCTGATAATCCGTTCTCGTTATAATCTTTATTGGTAAGTTTTAAGATAGGTTTGCCAGTCTTCAAGCAAAGCCATACGAGTGCAGAACGAACCAACTTATCGGTCCACTTGCAAGAAGTTACCAACCAAGGATGAACGATACGTGTCAATTGGCTGGCTGCAGCGAGATCTATAACCACGTGAGCGTCGTTGTGAGTCTGCAAGAATGAAGCAGGAAGAGCGTCTGTAATCTGTCCCTCGACCATCTTCTGAATCACCTCAGCCTTTTCATCTCCCCATGCAGTGATGAACACCTTACGAGCCGCAAGGATTGTAGCGATGCCCATAGTGATGGAACATGGAGGCACAGGTTCTTGTGAACTGAAGCTCATTGTCATCTCTTCGCGTGATGTAGCATCAAGCAACATCAAACGAGAAGTAGTGGTAAGCCCTGATCCGGGTTCGTTGGTTGCGATATTACCGCTACGTCCTATACCCAAAAGAATAATGTCCAAACCGCCACATTCAGCTATTTTCTGCTCGTAAGCACGACATTGTTGCTGTACATCATCCTGCTTTACGGTACCGTCAGGACCATATACATTCTGTGGATTAATGTCTACTTTGTCTAAGAACATAGCATGCAATTGAGCCATAGCACTATGCTGACTGTCGGCATTCAAGGGGAAATATTCGTATGCGTTGAATACAACTACATTCTTAAAACTCAACTCTTTCTTCTCATAACGAGCTATCAACTCGTCGTAAACAGGCACCAACGACTTACCGGTACCCAAACCCAACACGCAATTGCGGCCTTCGTTGCTGCGCTCATTGATGAGTTTGCAGATTTCATCTGCTATATTTACGGCACCTTCTTCTACCTTTGCGAAAATCTCTGTAGGTACTTTCTCACAACGAGTGATTTCAGAACGCTCCACAGCCGTGCGTGGACGGTAGAACTCTTCAGGTACTTTATTCAGTACAATTTGTGAACTTAGATGTAATCTCATTATTTACCTCCTGTATAATTAAGTTCGTTTTACTTATGTTCAATATCCTTGAAGTAACGGTATGTACCCACTTTGAGTTCATCGGTAGCTGCCTCGTCGCATACAATAATACCATGCTTGTGCAACTGAAGAGCGCTGATTGTGAACATCTGAGTTACCGGTCCTTCTACCACTGCCTGCAAAGCGCGAGCCTTAGAGTGGCCGTTGATAAGTACCATTACCTCACGAGCGTCCATCACTGTGCCCACACCTACGGTCAATGCGTAAGCAGGAACTTTGTTCATATCGTTGTCGAAGAAACGTGAATTGACGATACGTGTATCCGTGGTCAATGTCTTCTGGCGAGTACGAGAAGTCAATGACGAACCCGGTTCGTTGAAAGCTACGTGGCCATCAACACCCACGCCACCGATAAACAAGTCGATGCCACCGGCCTCTTGAATCATTTCCTCATAGTGAGCGCACTCTGCTTCCAAGTCTTCTGCATTACCATTCAGAATATGGATATTCTCTTTTGGGCAGTCGATATGGTCGAAGAGATTGCGAGCCATAAACGAATGGTAGCTCTCAGGATGTGATTCGGGAAGACCCACATACTCATCCATGTTAAAAGTCAACACATTCTTAAACGACACTCTACCTGCCTTGCAAGCTTCTGCCAGTGCCTTGTACATGCCAATAGGCGAAGAACCTGTAGGCAAACCAAGTACAAACTTATGGTCTGGTGTAGGATTAAACTGATTGATACGATTGATAACATGCTCCGCTGCCCACTGAGACAGCTTCTCATAATCTTTTTCAATGATTACTCTCATGGTTGCTAATTAAGTTAGTTTACTTATTTTTTTGAATTAGCAAAGATAACATAAAAACATCAGAAAGTCGAACAAAACAGCAATTTTTCTTAAAGTTAATATTTTATAACGCACCATTGACAAGCCCGCTTGGCAAATACTAATCTTAGAGTATATAAAACTTAGGATGAAATGCCATATTTATGACTTTATTTCTTAACTTTGCATGGATTATAATACAATATACATGAAGGAATTTGTCATCTCAGAAGTAAAGGCCGAAACAACCGTACTCGTGGGACTTATCACGCAAAACCAAGACGAAGCAAAGACCAAGGAATACCTCGACGAACTGGAATTCCTTGCCGACACGGCCGGAGCCGTCACCGTCAAGCGATTCACCCAAAAGGTAGCCGGGCCTAGTCAGGTAACCTATGTGGGCAAAGGTAAGTTGGAAGAGATAAAACAATACATCAAAGACGAGGAAGAAAACGAACGTCCGGTGGGTATGGTCATCTTCGACGATGAACTGTCGGCTAAGCAGATACGCAACATAGAAGGCGAACTTGGCGTGAAGATTCTAGACCGAACATCGCTGATTCTCGACATATTTGCCATGCGAGCGCAGACAGCTAACGCCAAGACTCAAGTGGAATTAGCGCAATATCGCTACATGTTGCCGCGACTCCAACGCCTTTGGACTCACTTGGAACGCCAAGGAGGTGGTTCTGGTTCGGGTGGCGGAAAGGGTTCCGTAGGACTCCGTGGCCCCGGTGAAACGCAGTTAGAGATGGACCGTCGTATCATCTTACAGCGCATCACGCTGCTGAAACAGCGATTATTGGAAATCGACAAACAGAAAACCACACAACGCAAGAACCGTGGCCGCATGATTCGTGTGGCGCTTGTAGGCTACACCAACGTAGGTAAATCGACACTGATGAACCTCATGGCCAAGAGCGAAGTATTTGCCGAGAACAAACTTTTCGCCACACTCGACACCACTGTGCGCAAAGTTGTGGTCGACAACCTGCCTTTCCTATTGGCCGACACTGTCGGTTTTATTCGTAAACTACCTACTGATTTGGTCGATTCTTTTAAATCTACACTCGACGAAGTGCGCGAAGCCGACCTGCTACTACACGTGGTCGACATCTCACATCCCGATTTCGAAGAACAAATACAAGTGGTAGAAAAGACACTCAGCGAACTGGGTTGTGCCGAGAAACCATGTATGATAGTCTTCAACAAAATTGATAACTACACGTGGATAGAAAAGGAAGAAGACGATTTAACACCGATTCGTAAAGAGAATATCACACTTGAAGAGCTCAAACGCACTTGGATGGCACGACTAAATGATAACTGTCTATTCATATCGGCAAAGCAACGAGAGAACATCGATGAGTTCCGTAGCGTACTATATAAGAAGGTGCGCGAGCTACATGTGCAAAAATATCCGTACAACGACTTCCTCTATCCACAGATGGAAGGCTAAATCAGATAGACATGAGACAGTTGACAGACAAAGAAATCATCACACTTGAAGAGAATAATTGTTGGGCCGAAGACTGGACTGCAATACAGGTAGCCGAGGATTTCATGCCTAATTATTTGCATCGGGTCATGTTTTACGGTGACATAGAGTTGGGCGAATTTACCAAAAATGTCGAGGTAAGCCGCGGATTCATGAAACATAGTGGTATCAACAACGCCACCCTGCGCAACGTTTCTATCGGCGACAACTGTCTCATAGAGAATATCGGCACCTATATCAACAACTATACGATAGGCGACGACTGCTATATCGGCAACGTGGCAATGATGGAAACAGCCGAAGGAGCGACTTATGGAGAGGGTAATCCGGTCTCCGTGCTCAACGAATCGGGCGAAGGCAATCTGCTACTCTTCCACAATCTCAGCAGTCAATTGGCCGCCCTCATGGTGCTACATGCCGAAGACAAACTGTTGCGCGACGCCCTCCGACGTCTCATTCATGAGGATATTGAGCGCCGTATGCCCGACCGTGGCATCATCGGTAACAACGTGAAGATTGTCAATACCAAAGAGATTACCAACACCATCATTCACGACGACTGTGAAATTAGTGGTGCCGAACGACTCTGCGACTGCACAATTATCAGTTCACCCAATGCCAGTGTATTTATTGGAACGGCCGTCATCTGTGAAAATTCCATTATCTGCGACGGTTCATCCATCACCAACGGTGTAAAGATACAAGATTGTTTTGTAGGCGAAGCGTGTCAGTTGAACAATGGTTTTACAGCAACTAGCAGTGTCTTCTTTGCCAATTCCAACATGAGTAAGGGGGAAGTCTGCTCAGCTTTTTGCGGTCCTTTCAGTACCAATCATCATCAAAACAGCCTGCTATTGAGCGGCATGTTCTCGTTTTACAATGCCGGTAGCGCCACTAATTTCAGCAACGATTGCGGTAAACTGGGGGCTATCCATCATGGTATTTTAGAGCGCGGATGCACTACAGAGAGCGGTTGTCAACTGGTCATGCCGGTGCATATCGGCGCATTCTCTACATGTTCCGGTGTTTTAACGCATCATCCTGATACCCTGTCAATGCCTTTCTCACAGCTCAAAGCAGTAGGTGACACCGTATATCTGAAGCCGGGCTACACACTCTGCACTGCCGGATTGTATCGAGACATACACAAGTGGGTGAAGCGCGATGTGCGCGTTCATGCCATTCAGAGAAGCATTGTCGACTTCGACTGGTTGAATCCTGTCACCATAGGAAGTATCGTCGAGGGTAAAGAGATACTCGAACGCCTGCGCGAAGCATCGGGAGAACACGCTCCCACCTATTATTATCATGAGCACGCAATATCTGCCGCCGACTTAAAACAGGGCATCCAAAACTACGATATGGCCTTGCACATCTACATGGGAGCGGTATTGAAGCAGCGTATAGAGCAGAATGAAGCCGAACAACCCTACGCTCAAACGGGCTGTGGACAATGGAGTGACCTTGCCGGTATGCTCTTACCGAAGAGTGAGGAACGTATGCTAATCAACGACATCAAGCATGGTGACATCGAGACGGTGCAAGACATCATCGACCGATTGGTTGACATCCACGAGTCGTACCGGGAATATGAGTGGGCTTGGACGTACCGATTGATACTCAATTATTACCATCTGACCGAGCTAACCGATGATGCCACGGAGCAAATCATGCAAGATGGTATCGCAGCTCGACACATGTGGGCAGACCAAATTCGCAAAAATGCTGAGCAAGAATTAACATCAAGCGATGTGGAAAAGAGTGTATTGAGCGATTTCATCAATATGCTAAGTCGCGAAACAGAACAAAACGAAGAGAACAGTATAACATTATAAATTCATGAAAATGATTAAAACAAAGAGAATCATTGCCACTGTCATGGTATTAGCATGTTCCGTCATGGGTATGCAAGCTAAGGATTATCACTACACGACAGTCAAAGGCGACCCCATGCAGACGCGTATTTATACGCTTGACAACGGTCTGAAGATTTATCTAAGCGTCAATAAAGATGCACCACGCATCCAAACCTACATTGCCGTACGAACCGGTTCGCGCAACGACCCAGCTGAAACGACAGGCTTGGCTCACTACTTGGAGCACTTGATGTTTAAAGGAACAAATCACTTCGGTACCAGTAATATGGCAGCCGAGCAACCCCTACTCGACTCTATTCAGAATCGTTACGAGGTCTATCGCACCATCAAAGACCCAGCAAAGCGCAAAGCTTGGTATCACAGCATAGACAGCTTGTCGCAGTTGGCAGCCAAGTATAATATCCCAAACGAATACGATAAGATGATGGCCAGCATCGGAGCAGAGGGTACCAATGCCTATACGAGCAACGATGTGACCTGCTATCAGGAAAATATCCCGGCCAACGAGATTGAAAACTGGGCCAAAGTACAGAGCGATCGTTTCCAAAATATGGTGATTCGTGGCTTCCATACCGAACTTGAAGCTGTGTACGAAGAGTACAACATCGGCTTGGCCAAGGACGCCCGGAAAGTTTGGGATGCTCTCAATAAAAAGCTCTTCCCTACTCATCCCTACGGAACACAGACTACTATCGGTGTGGGCGACCACTTGAAAAATCCTTCTATCGTCAATATCAAAAACTACTTCAAGAAGTATTATGTACCCAATAATGTAGCTATCTGTATGGCCGGTGATTTGAATCCCGACGAGACCGTAGCCTTAATCGACAAATATTTCGGTGGATGGAAGAAAAGTGAGAACCTCTCACGCCCAGAATTCCCTGTTCAACCCAATCTCACTGCTGTTGTTGATACGACGGTTATAGGTATCGAAGCAGAAAACATGATGATGGGATGGAAGTTTGACAAGGCTTCTTCTTTGCAGAATGATACGCTCGAAGTCATCAGTTCGCTGTTGTCAAACGGCCGTGCCGGTCTCTTCGATTTGAACTTGAATCAAGCCATGAAAGTACAAGGAGCAGGCACAGGAGTCAATGCTTTGACCGATTATAGCGAATTTATAGCTGTGGGGTATCCTAAAGAAGGCCAAACATTGGAACAAGTTCGCGCCCTCATCTTGGCCGAGATTCAAAAGCTGAAAAATGGAGAATTCTCCGACGATTTGCTTCCCTCGATTGTCAACAACATGAAGCGAGCTTACTATGCATCGCTATTGAACAACAATTCTCGCGCTAGCCAGTACGTCGATGCGTTCATCAATGGTATCGAATGGGAGCAGGTTGTGAATCGTATGGACCGTATCTCGAAGATGACAAAACAACAGATTGTAGAGTTTGCTCGCAAATATTTCGGTCAAAACTTCGTTTGTGTATACAAGAAGACAGGCGAGGATAAGACCATCAAGAAAATAGAAAAGCCGGCTATCACGGCTATTCCGACCAACAGAGATAAGAGTAGTGAGTTCTTACGTAAGATAGCTGCCAGCAAGCCGGAGCCTATACAACCTCATTTTGTAGACTTTAAACGCGACTTAACATTCGCCAAAACTGGCAAGAAACTGCCAGTAGTATATCGACAAGAGGCCAACGACAAGCTCTTCACTATGATGTATCGCTACGAATTTGGCAAACAAAGCGACGTAAGATACGACTATGCAGCCGGCTATGTAGACTTATTGGGAACAGACAAATTATCTGCCGACCAAGTGAAACAGCAATTCTATAAATTAGCTTGCGACTTCGGTATCAACGTATCTGATAATGCTATCACCGTCAGCCTGTCCGGATTGAACGAAAACATGCCTGCCGCTGTGGCATTGGCCGAAAATGTTTTGAAGAACATGAAGGTTGACACAGAGGCTTACAATCAATATGTGGGTCTGATTCTAAAGGGTCGTGCCGACAACAAAAAGTCTCAATCGGCCAACTTCAGTGCCCTTTCCAGCTATGGAATCTATGGCGAATACAATCCTCAACTGAACCAATTGTCGGCTTCACAACTCAAGCAGACCAATCCACAGACGCTCGTCGACCTCATCAAAAACCTGAGCAACTATGAGCACACCTTATATTATTGTGGTCCGTCGAGCCTCGCTGCCGTCACTAAATTGGTAGACAAGCAACACCGTATGGGCAAGAAATTGATCAACATACCCACAAAGAAAGAGTATCAAGAGCAAACCACAACACAGAACGAGGTGCTGTTGGCTCCTTATGATGCCAAAAACATCTATATGATGATGTATCATAACGAGAATACACAGTGGACTCCGGAACGCGCGACCATCGAAGCTGTCTTCAACGAGTACTTCGGTAGCGGTATGAACGGTGTTGTATTCCAAGAACTACGCGAAGCTCGCGGACTGGCATATAGCGCATCTGCCCGATACATGACGCCTCGTTTGAAGAATCATCCGGAATGGGTACAGACCTATATCATATCTCAGAACGACAAGATGTCGGACTGTATACGCGTCTTTAACGAGATTCTTGACACCATTCCACAAAGCGAATCAGCCTTCCAATTGGCAAAACAAAGCCTCACCAAATTCTATGCGAGCGTTCGTACGATGCGCGGTGGGTTCTTCAATGCGTACATCAATGCCAAAAACCGTGGCTTGGATTACGACTTGAACAAGAAGATTTATGAGACATTGCCAAGCATCCAACTCAAAGATATCGTCGACTTCGAGCAGCAACACATGGCTCGCAAGCCTTACCGCTACATCATCTTAGGCAACGAGAAGAATCTGAACATGAAGGAATTGGAAAAGATTGGTCCTGTGAAGCGCGTATCTACAGAGACTATTTTCGGATATTAAACAACCTATTATAGATTAAAAAACATTATGGCAAAAGCACCAGATTTCAAGTATGCTCCCATGTTCCAAGTGGGAAAAGACGATACCGAGTACCGTCTTTTGACCAAAGAGGGAGTCAGCACTGCCGAATTTGAAGGCAAACAAATTGTAAAAGTGAGCAAGGAAGCTTTGACCTTGTTGAGTCAGCAAGCTTTCCACGACTGCGAATTTATGCTCCGTCGGGCACACAACAAGCAGGTGGCAGCCATCCTTACCGACCCCGAAACATCGGAAAACGATAAGTATGTGGCTCTCCAATTCCTACGCAATGCTGAGACAGCAGTTAAAGGCGTGCTCCCATTCTGCCAAGATACGGGGACAGCTATTATCCATGGCGAAAAGGGACAGCAGATTTGGACAGGCTTCGAAGACGAGGAAGCACTCTCTCGTGGTGTATACAACACCTTCACACAAGACAATCTGCGCTACTCACAGAATGCTCCGCTCAACATGTACGACGAGGTTAATACACGTTGTAACCTTCCCGCTCAGATAGACATCGAAGCCGTTGAGGGTGCAGAGTATCGCTTTATAATGGTAGCCAAAGGTGGTGGTTCGGCTAACAAGACCTATTTCTACCCCATGACCAAAGCTACCATCCAAAACGAAAGCACATTGTTGCCTTTCCTCGTTGAAAAGATGAAGAGTCTCGGAACGGCAGCTTGCCCTCCATACCACATCGCATTCGTCATCGGTGGTACCTCGGCCGAGAAGAACTTGCTTACCGTAAAGCTCGCATCTATCAAGTATTACGACAACTTACCCACCACAGGCGACGAGACCGGACGTGCTTTCCGCGACATCGACTTGGAGAACAAGTTGCTTGAAGAAGCCCACAAGATTGGCTTGGGTGCACAGTTTGGCGGTAAGGCTTTGGCTCATGACATCCGCATTATCCGCCTTCCACGCCACGGAGCAAGCTGTCCTATCGGTATGGGTGTAAGTTGTTCAGCCGACCGAAATATCAAAGCTAAAATCAACGCCGATGGTATCTGGTTGGAAAAAATGGACGACAACCCCTCAGAACTGATTCCTGAAGAGTATCGTAAACCCGGAGAGGGCGCACAGGGTATTACCATCGACCTTGATAAGGGTATCGATGCTGTACGTGCAGAACTCACTAAATACCCTGTATCTACTCGTGTGAACCTCAAAGGTACCATCATCGTGGCTCGCGACATAGCCCATGCTAAGCTCAAAGCTCGCTTGGATGCTGGCGAAGATATGCCACAATACTTCAAAGACTATCCTATCCTCTATGCTGGACCGGCCAAGACTCCGGAGGGATATGCCTGTGGTTCGATGGGACCAACCACTGCCAACCGCATGGATCCATACGTAGATGAATTCCAAGACCATGGTGCCAGTCTCGTGATGATAGCCAAAGGCAATCGTACACAAGCTGTTACCGATGCATGCCAAAAGCATGGTGGCTTCTATTTGGGGACCATCGGAGGCGTAGCCGCAGTCCTCTCACAGAGTTCAATCAAGAGCATCGAGTGTGTGGAATATCCCGAACTCGGCATGGAAGCCATTTGGAAGATTGATGTAGAAGACTTCCCTGCTTTCATCTTGGTAGACGATAAGGGCAATGATTTCTTCAAACAACTGAAGCCTTGGAGCCCCAGCTGTCCTATGAAGTAAACACTTCGAGTTTCAATATAAAAATCCCTGCACCATTAAGGTTGCAGGGATTTTTTGTTTAACATTCTCATGTTAGGGGGCAGAAGATACCAAAAGAAATCGCTACCTTTGCCCCCATTACTACTAATACAAATTTTTCAAAACATCAAATGGATAAGAATAACATCTATCTAGCCTCTAAACCGCGCTACGAAATACTCGACGGACTGCGTGGAGTGGCGGCATTAATCGTCGTGGCTTTCCATCTTTTTGAAACCTACTCAGCCGGTCCTAAGTTCCAAATCCTCAACCATGGCTATCTAGCTGTGGACTTCTTTTTCGTCTTATCGGGCTTCGTGATAGGCTACGCATACGATGATCGTTGGGACAAGATGTCTACTTGGAATTTTATCAAGCGCCGTTTAGTACGCCTTCACCCCATGGTTATCTTCGGTTCTTTCTTCGGTATGTGCATGTTTTACTTTGGTGCCAGCGAGGTATTCCCGATGATTTCAAACACTCCTTGGTGGATGGTTATCGTCGTATTCCTCTTCACCTGCACCATGATACCGTTGCCCAAGTCGATGGATATACGCGGATGGACAGAGACCAATCCACTCAACGGACCAGCATGGTCGTTACAATGGGAGTATTTGGCCAACTTGCTTTATGCTCTTATCATTCGCCGTTTCTCCAAGAAAATGCTCATGGTGTGTGTCGCTCTCTTTGCTTTGCTCACCGTCAACCTATGTTTAAACATTGACCTCGGCGGCATTTTGAAGCCTCGCGAATATGCCATTTATACCGTGATAGGTGGTTGGAGCCTTACTCCCGACCAACTCTTAATAGGCAGCACACGCCTGCTCTACCCCTTCTTCATGGGATTGCTCATCTCTCGTATGGGACGACTGATAACCATTCGTGCTGGATTCTGGTGGTGTTCACTGCTTGTTGCCGTCTTACTCGTGATGCCTTATGCCGGCGCCGAAGGCTCTCCTTGGCTCAATGGCGTTTACGAACTCATTGTCATCTTGGCTTGTTTCCCACTCATTGTTGCTATAGGCGCAGGCAGTAAAGTCACCGACAAGCACTCGGCAGCTGTATGTAAATTCTTCGGAGAGATTTCCTACCCGCTCTATATCACCCATTATCCACTGGTATATGCACAGATGGCATGGAAAGAAACACATCCCGACGCTCCCCTACATGCCCACATCATGTTGTCGGTAGGCCTCTTCTTCATCGCTATCATGCTAGCCTACGCTTCTTACAAACTCTACGATATGCCAGTAAGAGAGTGGCTCAAAGGCAAACTATTTGCTAAGAAAGCAGTTGCATAATAGCCTTTTGAATTTCTTTCAAAAGGTAATAAGATACAAAAAGGGCTATCTTCCGAATAAGGAGACAGCCCTTTTATCTTATATATTAATCACTATATTTCTGTCATTCAGAGAATTTGGTTCTGCTTAGCGACTCAATATTACTGACTTGTCAGTACGACTCACCTTGCAACGATAGAGATCTGATATAACAACCATGCACTTACCAAAATCCGACGAAGGCAGTGTGCCGGTGAAATAATCGTCGGTATTGACATTCTTCAGTTCTATTTCAACACCATAGACAACACTCAACTTCTGCACCACCTGCCGTAACGGCACACTATGGAACACCAATTCATGGCGTTGCCAAGCTGTATAATAAGCCTCATCTTCATCAAATGGCTCCACCGAAAAGTGTCCGGTGTGACGGTTAAGCACACATCGTTCGTGAGGTTTCACTGTAATTTGCTCCTGTGTTTTCATAGAACGGAGAGACACAGAACCCTCGAAAAGGCACAACGTCACCGTAGCCGACTGTGGATAATTAGTGAGATTAAATTTCGTTCCAGTCACTGTGACACTCATATCGGGCGTGTGAATGATGAACGGATGACGACTATCACGATGCACTTCAAAGTAACCTTCGCCTTGAAAATCTATCTCTCGTTTGTTAGGTGTGAAAACCTGAGGCCGATACGATACTGTAGATTGCTCGTTTACCTGCACATGTGTACTATCGGGAAAAGTAATACTTGTCTGCTCACCATGGCGCGTAGAGATGGTTAGAAGATTATCGGTGGATCGCAAACGTTCGTAGCTTAAATAGCCCAACCCTATCAAACAGATAGGCAATAGCACCACAGCCACTCGCTCTAAGATGTGCCACAGCCGACGATGCAATGTCTGTGAACCACTGATTTGCTCATCCAAACGCTCTTGAATGGCATCTATTTCAGCCTCATTGACGTGTGATGTATCAATATCCTCCTGCCAATGAGCTTCCATGGCAGCGCTCTGTTCAGCATCAGTCGACTGGTTTACAAATTCACGGAACTGCAATAATTCCTCCTTTGTCAACCTTCCGGTCCTATATTTTTCCTCTATATTGGTCATAACCTTATCTTTATTATTATTGGAATAGACATGAAATCATGTAAGATATACCGATTTTTATGCTTTATTAATAAATCATCAGCCATAACGTAAACGCTCCATAGCCCGCTCGATTGATGAAAGCCATCAGCTGCTTAAGCCCTAATGACAATTGGTTCCTCACCGTTTGTTCTTTCAGATTCATGAGTTCGGCAATCTCTTTGATACTTTTCTGCTCGAATCGCGACAACTCTATGACTCGCCGCTGTGTGGGTGGAATCTGCTCAAGTCCATTCCTGATGATGCGTACAAAGTCGTCATAATCCATCTGTGCGCCGTTGCTCTCTGTACCAAGACTGTCTACATAGTCCACGTAGTCTTCAAAACGAGGACTGTTAAGAGTAGCCCTGTAAGCATTGATAAGCAGATGGCGTGCTTTGATAAAGAGCAGTTTGAACAGTGTTTTCTCCTGTTTTATCTCGTGACGATGAGTCCATATCCAGATAAAGGTATCTTCCACTATCTCACCCGCAGTCTCGTTATGATGACAATATTCCATGGCAAAGGCCATAAGTCTATGTGCATACATGCGATAAAGATTGTCAAAAGCCCATTGAGAGTCGTGTTTGAGCAGCCAAATCAGCATATCTTCTTTTGTTGATGTCATGTTCATGTGATGCCACTTATTTTATTAGGTTCTTTCAAAAGGTCATATCGTTAAAAGACTAACTGTTTTTCAGAACTCAAAAGTAGGCAAAACCAAACAGAAAACCAAACTTTATGCCTAGAAACATACTCTTATCTATCACTTCAACTCTTATCTATCGTATTTGCCAACCGCCGTTCGGAAGATTCTATCAACTCGTCCGAAGGAGGTTGGCAATTGACACTTATTTCACCATTTAGCGAAGGATGTCGGCCACAAGAGCCTCCATCTGTACCTCATTGAGCTTCACCGGCGTGTAGTTCACCGGCTTTTTGCTCCATGCAATTTGGTATCCATAGTAGTCGGGCTCTATCATCTCGATACCCCGAACACGCTGACGCCATACGTCGACAAACATTTTCCACTCTTCATAATAGAGAGTTTTGAGCATACCACTCCACTCTTTAGCTGCATAGTCGTGCACGGTAGTATTGGGATTCCAGTCAGGTCCCCAGAAGGTTAACTGCATTTTGGCATTCTTCAGAGCCAAAGCGCGGTCGCCCTCCGTCTTCCCGAAACACGCTGCTTTACCCAACCACCGGTCTAAGGTGAATCCCTTGCTTTGGGCAAGGAGGGTATCCTGACGCAACAAAAGGTGGAGGAAACGGTCGGAAGTACGCTCAAATCGAGCCACATCCTTAGCCTCAATAGCTGCTATCATGTCATCATAAGCGCGGTTTCCCTTATCCGATTGCACCTGACGCAGCAAATCAAACATATCGTAGGAGTAAGTTTCTGAATTGGAAAAGGCCGCACGTGCTTTCATAAAGCGTTTCACACCTTCCTTAAAGAAGTCCATATCATAGTATCGGGCACGTACTCCCCACGATGAGGTATTGACTACTTTAGTACCCGGACGAGCGCAGAACACGCTCTCAGGAAGACCATATTTCTCAGGCACACTGGCATAGATGGTCTGCAAGAAAATGAGCCAAGCAGCATAAATATCCTCATTGAAAGCTCCATAACGATAGGTAATGTAAGACCGAAGCCATTCTTCTACATTGATTTTGCCGTCGGTCATGGGGGCATGGAGCACCAAATCGTAGACCACCGGATTGTTGTTGATGCCCTCAGGCATGATACCTACACCTTTCAAACAGTTTTTATAAGGGCTATGGCGTACCTTATCTATCTGCAGGGCAATGCGCTGTAACTTACCATACATGCCACATTGTTCGCCAAAATTAGACACAACACACCATATAAAAGGAGTACCGCCATAGGCCTGTGTCTGCTCCCACACTTCAGAATTCTCACCGAAAAGATCGACCACCAACACTTTTTCGCGATTAAGTTTAGCTAATAATGCCGGCTTAGGATTGCCACTCCACCCCTGTAATACCCATGTACTTCCGGGGAAATGACGCTCCATGGCGCTTTGCACTGCCAAACCGCAGTCTGAAACATTCAGCGTTCCAGTGAGTCCACCTTCGTGGAAGAGGTCGCCTCCAAAGTATTTCAGGTTAGTACCATAGAGCTTTTTCATCTCATGATAATACACGTCGGCCATATCTCCAAAGAGTTTACCGGTAGGCTTGAGGATGTCCGGGCGCTCGAAGAATCCCCACATACCTTGTGGAATCACAGCATCGGCATGTCGATCGCGAATACTTCTAGATACCATACCATAGAAACCTTGCATCACCGGTCGTATGCCCAATGCCTCCATGCGCCCCAACAATCGACGAGCCATCTGTGCCTGACCGTCTATAAAAGTCTGTGACACAGGACCACCCCAACCTTCCAAATTGCCCATAAGCCACCAAGCTGTATAACCGGGACCGGGAATAAAATTGCGAATTTGCAGATCGGTGACGCCAAACTTGCGGAGTGTGTTCTGCCAAACCTTTTCCATACCGATGGGCATGAGCATCAAATTGACACCATGAAGAGCCATCCAATCTAATTCATGCTCCCAGTCTTCCCATTGGTAGAACGACATGGTATAGTTGAAAGTGCAATAATTAAGGGCATAACGCAATGGCATGTCAACTCGACGAGTTACAGGTGAGGTTATTTCGGGCAAACGATTGACCGGTCCAAGGTTATCTCCCATGTGCGACATGGAACGGTGACAGTAGTCTTCCAAATAATGGTTGAGCCCCATACAAGCCACATTCTCGCCTGTAGCTTTGATAATGAGTTTACCATCATGCGTAGCCAAGGTGAAAGTTTCAACCTTATCGGTCTGTGGCAGCAACTCAAACATCACCTTATCTTTAAGCCATGGTACGCGACGGTCTACCAATGACTGTACACCGGCGAAGCGATTATCGGCCATGCCCATGACGGTAGTCAACCAAAATGATAACAACAACAGTATATGCTTCTTCATTCTGAATATCTTCTAAAAGATGATTATATCACTATTTCACTTCTATTTCTTTTTTACATTCCTTGCCTCGGCGGTCTTTCCACGTCAGTAGATACTTCCCACGGAAGCCACGGAAACGCAAGGTACGGTCTTTTGCCAAACGAGTTTCAAACTTTGTCTTCCACTCTTGATTGATAAGATTATCTAAAACGGTATAGGCAGGCTTCTCAACCATGTGCTTATCGTAAATACCTGAGTAGGAAGGCTCGCCCGAAGCACCACCACCATCAACCACATTCCACCACGTAATGGCTTCTACCGTGGGATAACTGAACCACAACCGATACAAATTGCGAGCTATCACAGCCTGAATCAGCTTGCCATGCTCAGTGGTATCGGGAGCACAGACAGTCACCTCGCTCACATGAATGGGCAGGTCGGATGCTTGTAAGCAGTCGAGTTTTTCTTCTAAAAGAGCCGGAGCAATATAAGGATCTTTACCCTTTGCAATATCAGCAGCCTCCAATGGGTCGAATATATGCATCTCTATACCGATATGATCGATACGCGAACCTCGACTTACAAGGTCGCGAGTTAGTTCTGCATAGCGTCGATGGAGTGTCGCCGGACTGTGCATATCTACATCGTTGATATTGAGTTGCACATTGGAGGGGAATACCTCTCTAGCCCACTGGAAACATTTGAAAGTGTAATCATCAGGCATCATGCCACGATTAGCCTGATCAATGGGTTCGTTTACCACATCCCATAGATGCACACGGTCGCCATAACGTTGTGCCAAACGATTGATATGAGCATGGAATATGCTGTCCATCATGAGTCGATTGTCGGGCATCCAAGTGGGATGTCCATGCAATCGAAGTCCGTAGACAATTGCATGCCCCTTCGTCATGATACCCTTGGCATTGCAAAAGTCTACAATGGGGTCGGTAGGCGGACGCCGAAAGATGTAGGAACTACTACTTGTGAAACGCGGATGTCCCTGTTCCGGTTCCAATGTCTTCCAATAAAAGGGAATCGTAGCAGCATTGAAAAGCGTGCCAAAAGTATCTTCATATTTACGATTCATGGCCGGTGTGGCCAACTGTCCATAGACAAATATGTTACCGCCAAAGATAAAGGAGTGGCTCAACTGTTCTACCTTAACTACTGTTCCAGGCTTCACGTCTTCCAAATAAATGGTAGCCGAAGCCTTACGATATTGTTCTATACGATGGTCTATAGCATTTTGGAGAGAATCGTTCCACATCTTCCAGTAGTCTGGCGCCATCACATGACATACGTCTTCGGCCGCTCGATGAGGCACTTGAGCGGAAGAAAAGGAACAGATAAAGCTGAAAAGAAAAATAAAGAATAGGTATTTCATAAATATATCGTTTTAAGTATGTCGTTCTTCATAAGCTTTACGAGCTTCGCCCAATAGTGTAATGCCTTTTAGAATGCGCTCTCTGTTTTCCTCTATCGTAGGCTTCCACCACGTCTGCAAGAAACCTTTAAGGTGTTGCCGACTGATATATTTCTCTGCGAAAGCCACGGTGTTGGCTATACTTTTAGGATTTTCAAAATGATAACTACCGGTCGGAATTTGGTCATAACCATGTTTTTCTAAATCAATATACTGCCTCACCATGTCCCATTCGGGATTAAACTCTTCATCATAATACCAATTACTCTGCATCACGCTCTTAGGCATCTTACTGAAAAACTGGTCGGGATGGTGCCACAACATGTAGTCGGGCCAGAGCCAAGCCTGCGCATGCCGGCGCTCACATTCCTTCACCAGAAACATGAAATCGTGCCACCAAGCATCATTTTTGCGCACCACCACATGCTTGTAGGTACTCTGCATATTGTAGCCTTCTTCATCCATTCCGATGTGGAACAGGCGAGGCTGGCCGAAAATACTACACACTTCGGCTATCATATCCGAACAGAAACGATAGTATTCATCGGTAGAAACCATCTTGGAGTATTCTTTCATCCAGGTATCATGCCCTGCGGAGAAGTTTAATTTAGGTATCGGCTCTATACCCAACGACCGCATACGTCGCAACTCCTGCTTCAAACGGGCAACCGTCCAGGCTCCATTGACGGCTATTTCGGGATGCCGCTGGTATCTTATGGCATCACCCAGATCAATAACAACCATGTTTACACCGCTCTTGCCCATCAGTTCGATGGCGTCATTCCATAGCGGTTCGCTCAGTTCCAAGTCGGGTCGATAGCCTCGGAAAGGGCGTCCCGGCCATATATACTCCTCCCACATGTTGAAACTAAGATGGATTAAACATCCCCATATCAATCTGTCTTTCATACCTTCGCTCTCCTTTTATTTTCATATTCCGAACGTGCGGCTCCTATCAAGTCAATCCCTTGTAGGATAGGCGCACGATAAGTTTCTATCGTCGGCTTCCAGAATGTCTGCATAAAGCCCAACAGATGATTGCCGTCAATATGCTCGCTACAGAACTTCACCGTATTTCCAATGCTCTTGGGGTTCTCTTGATCAAAACTACCGGTGGCCATTACGTCATAGCCTTCACGGGCCAAATCAAGATAAGAACGGATAGCCACATCGTTGATAGAGAACTTCTCGGTGTACCACCAATTACATTGTACCACCGACTTGGGCATCATCTTGAAGAAATCATCCGGATGGTGCCACACGTAATCAGCCCATACGCAAGGGCGAACGCCCCGTTTCATAGCTTCGCCGATGTAGAAATACAAGTCGGCCCACCATGTTTCCTGCTGCCGTATCACTATATAATCGGACAGTTGGTAGTCGATTCGTTCTTCGTCCATGCCGAAATGAATAAAGCGAGGCGTATCGAAGAGCGCGATGGCTTCGGCTATCAAGTCGGCGCAAACTTCATAATACTTGGCCGATGACACCATTTTTGAATACTTACCCAGCCACGCATCATGTGTCGTAGAAAAGTTAAACATCGGAATAGGCTCTATTCCTGCCTTCCTAATCTTGATCAACTGTGCCCGCAACTGTTCGTGTGTCCACGAATGAGCCAAGGAAATCTCGGGATGACTGTGCCAAGCCAACGAATCATCCAGATTGATAAAAAGCATGTTTACATGGTTTTTAGCCATGCGTTCGATGGCCGCGTTCCACACAGCCATATCGGGTTCAAATTCTGTTCGTAGTCCTCCATACAGTTTTATTTGGCCTGCAAAATTAAAGGAAAGATGCATCAGACAAGCCCAAAACTTCTCTCCTGAAGACTGGGACTCCGCAACTTGCTCTACCAGAGAAGTACCCAACAGCACCTTGGGCAAGGTTGCAGCCATGCCAAATGCTGTCGCACGCTTCAAAAAACTACGTCGATCCATAAATATTTATTCTATAATATTGCCGTTGTTCGGTAAAATTAAAGTCGATATACCTTATCTTTTGATGGATTACCAGCGTGTGGTAATCCATCGTTTGTGTATTTTTTAATCGTAACCTGCGTTCTGAATGACCACGCCTTTACCATCTAGGATAACGCTCTTGGGTAAAGGATAAACTTCCTTCGCCTTTTCGGCATAAGGAGAACCGTTGATGGTCTTGGCATATTCTATGAATTTATCCAGTCGAATAAGGTCGGCACGATACTGTCCGTTCTCGCACCAGAACTCATGACAACGCTCCTTGAGCAACACTTCGACAAACTTTTCATCCGTGTCAATGGCCGAATAATCTATACTTGCTATACCCGCCCGCTCACGAATAACGTTGATATACTTCAAAGCCTCCTGCTTATCGACAGCCGAAGCTCCAGGCTTGCGATACAAAGCCTCTGCCAAGGACAGATAAACGTCGGCATAACGATAGAGAATGGGGTCTATCTTGCTACGTCCGCTATTGCTAAACAGGTCGGTATCGTAGCCATATTTCATGGGGATGGGGCCGAGGTCAAGATTAGGATAATCGCCTCGCTTTACGAGTTTTCCGGTCTTGTTGCTCGTGTATTCGGCCAAAAGATAGGTGCGGCGCACGTCGTTTGCTTCAAAACCGTCGTAGAAATGCCAAGTACTCGTCAAACTATGGTAGCCGCCTTTCATGCCATTGCTTCCAAAATCAGACGGCAATACAAACATGTGCCAGTCATTCCAGCTTACCATTTCGGTATTAACGGGCAAGGCAAAGATGATTTCCTTATTAGTTTTTCCCTGTCCGCCAACCTCAAACATCCGTGTATAAGTCGGCTGCAACTGATAACCAAAGGAAGGTTGCATCAGTTCACGGGCTAACGTTTCCACCTTTGCATAATAACTCTTGTCGTCCTTTGTCTCATGCAAATACAGACGAATAAGCAGCATCTTGGCCAGTCCGGTGCTGAACCTACCATATTCAACCGCATTGGGAGACGGCAGATTTTCAGCCGCATAAAGCAAGTCCGCCTCTATGAATTTCACCATTTCTTCACGAGACATGCGTGGCAAAGGCTCATTTTCACGTGGAGTTTCCAATAGTTTCTGTGGCGCAATGATCAAGGGGCCAAACATATCATAAAGCGTATAAGAGATAAAAGCACGGGCACACCGCACTTCGGCTGTCATCTTTTTCTTTTGTGCTTCATTCAAAGAAGTAGCATTTTCGATATAAGCTAAATCCGACGTGCAACGACTAATATCATTGGCAAAGCCATCACGAAAGCCACCACCCGATGGATCCTTCTCCGTATAATAGAATCCGACCAAGTAATCGTCGGTAGAATTCCAGTCCAGATCGTGTTGTTTCTTAAAAATATGACTACGGGCAGTCAGTATTTCGGTAGTCGCGTCATTAAGGGCGACACATCCTCGGTCGTCTGTGGCGAACAAGCCATCGAACCAACTGGAGCGAATAGAGCGATAGCATTCGTTCACAAGTGTGGTATAATCGCTCTCAACCTTGGGAAATAGTTCGCTATTCATCTCGGAATAATCCACCGGATTCAGGTCGGCACATCCTGTAAACATGGTGGTAGCCAAACTTAAAGCCACCATACAGGATACATATTTGAATTGTTTGAAAGGTTTCATAATATAATGCTGTTGAAATATTAAAATGTGATGTTCACGCCAAAGCTATAGGTCTTGGCGTTGGGATAGGCAGCCTCATAGGCATCAGTCTCTGGATCAAGCCCATCATAAGGCGTAATCACAAAAAGGTTATTGGCCGAAAGATGCACGCGTAGACTATTGATAAATCCAACCTTACTCAACAATTTCTTAGGCAAATTGTAGCTCAACGACACGTTTTGCAGACGGATGAACCATGCGTTCTGATAGAAAAAGTCACCACTCGTATAGTATTTGCCACGTCCCATGTTGTAGAATGCGCTTGGATATCGGGAAGAAGGATTGGTCGGTGTCCAGCGTTCAAGATTGGTTTTCAAACCATTTAATCCTGAGCCTGCCACACCATAGCTGTTAATACCGTAAAAGGCCATCGTGGGATCTTCTATCTTTCGATCGAACATACCATTGAACATGAACGAAAATTCAAAGTCTTTGTAGCGGAATACATTGTTGAGACCAGCCAACCATCCAGGGTCTCTTGAACCAATAAGTTTGGTATCGGCATCATCTATCTTGCCATCGGGAGCTCCGGTAAGTATAAAGTGCCCGTTTTCATCGGTCATTGGATTGCCCGAAGCATCGCGCTTATAACCGTCAAGGTCTTTGATGACAACCTGACCCGGCAGCAAATCGGGCTGAGCAGCAGGAGCTTTTTCGCCTATTTGTAAGATATGGTCGGCTCTACGTGCGTAGATGGGACGAATAGGATCATTGGCCCGCTCATAGACAGCAGGCTTCCAATCGGGTGTACGCTCCTTCCATTTATCGCGATACATGGTAAATGTAAAGTTGGTAGTCCAACCAAAGTCTTTCGTTTCAATATTACGAGTATTAAGCATTACTTCGATTCCTCGTCCCTGTGTTTTACCGATATTCGACATTACCTTGGGAAGTTCTTGGTAAGAGTTGAGCAGACGATAGTTGAGCAAGTCGGAAATAGTGCGTTGGTAAATATCTATCGAACCACTGATACGTCCCTTTAAGAAACCAAAGTCAAGACCTAAGTTCCATTCCTCGGTGGTTTCCCACTTCAAGTCGGGGTTATCAAACTTACCTTTCTTTACACCGATAACGGTCTTATGGTTACCGTTGACATAGGCATTCTCGGCTGCGAAACTTGCAAAGGCATTGGTTCCGATGTCGGCATTACCCGTCTGTCCCCAGCTCAAACGCAGTTTTAGATTCGAAAGCCATTTTGTCTGCTTCAAGAAACTTTCTTCATTGATAAGCCAACCTAAAGCAACAGAGGGGAAATAGCCCCACTTATTGTTCTTGGCAAACACGCTGGCACCATCGGCACGCATGGTTCCCGTAAAGAGATAGCGATCCATGAGTACGTAGGAAGCACGCATAAAATAAGATTCCATCTTGTTTTTCGTAGCGTTGGACTTGGTTATCTTGGTTCCCGTTCCGGCGTCAATATTGTTATAAAGAAAAGCGTCAGTCAGGAAGTTGTTGTTTCCCAACTCGGATATATCATTGTTAAATTCTTCGTAGGAGGCACCCACCATGAAATTAACATTGTGGATATCGGCCAAAGTCTTGTGATAAGTGGCCGTAGCTTCTGCTAGATACTGATCGTTGTTTGTATTATAAATATAGGCTACTCCACCGTTGGCATTACCATTTACGGTTGTGCGAGGTTGGTAAGTCTTACGATCTATCTGCGCATGATCTATACCCAAGGCACCACGCAACAGCAAATCTTCTAACGGACGAGCCTCTATATAGACGTTACCGATTAATCGATTAGTGCGTCCTTGGTCGGTATTCGTCAGCAACGAGTACGGGTTAGGCTGTTTGGCCAACAGGGGATTGACAGGATAAGTACCCGTTTCGGCATCGTAGGCTTTCACCTCCGGACTCATCTGAATGGCCGAGCGGATAATACCGGAGTTCTCATAACGTGCAGCCCCCAATTGTGTATTATCATTATTGATACGTGTCATCGTCAGGTTCAAACCAGCTTTGAATATCTTGAGAAAGCTCTGGTCGATGTTGGTTTTCAGCGTGTATCGAGTCAAACCGGAGTTCTTCACGATACCTTTTTGGTCGAAGTAGTTGAACGACAGCATATACTGTGTTTTGTCACTACCGCCCTGCAGGTTGACGTTGTGCTCATTGATACGGCCGTTACGCGTAATCAGTCCGAGCCAGTCGGTACCCTCTCCGGCTGCCGCAATCTGCGCATCGGTATAAGGATAACTCAATTGTATCCCGTTATAGGGATTAGCAGCTACCTCTTTCATTGTCTTTGTGCCGTATGGAGCTACTCGGTTGTTCCACATATAGTTTTCTAAGGCCATATCGTTACGCACCTGCATCCACTCTTTCAACGACAGCAGATTATAGATATCGGAATATTTCTGATAAGAAAAGTCATACGAATAAGACACTTTAGCACTACCGGTCTTACCACGCTTGGTCGTGATGAGAACTACACCGTTGGCCGCACGTGCACCATAGATGGAAGTGGCGGAGGCGTCTTTCAATACTTCTATCGACTCAATGTCATTCGGATTTAGGAAGTTGAGTATGCTTTGTGTTCCCGGACTCATCTTTTTATCACCACCATCCGGCTGGTCAAGTTTTGCAA
>NZ_JRPT01000044.1:0-40985 GCF_000762865.1 Prevotella sp. S7 MS 2
ATATATACATCTACAAAAAACACTATATATCTTTTTAATATACCTCTTAAGATTTCAAAATTCTTATATTTCTTCTAGTCTCTTATTTCATTATTTAGGAGCGGAATTTATCACTTGAACCACCTCTTCCACCTCTTCATCACTTAAAGCGGGATGAAGGGGCAAGCTCAATTCTTGTCGATGAATCTGCTCGGTAATGGGGAAATCAAGTTGATTCCAATCTACATAACACTTCTGCCTGTGCGGTGGAATGGGATAATGAATCATAGTTCCAATGCCATGTGCCTGCAAATAGGCCTGTACCACATTACGCCCTTCGCATAATATAGGGAAAAGATGGTACACATTATCTGCTGATATACGCGGAATATGAATCCTTAAATGATTGATATGGGTCTCGTAAAAGTGGGCAATTGCCTTGCGACGCGCATTCGTTTCATCCAAATACTTCAGTTTTACCGACAGAACGGCAGCCTGAATCTCATCCATTCGGCTGTTCACGCCTTGATATTCAAATACATATTTGCGATTGCTACCATAGTTACCCAATGCCCGAATACAGTCAGCCAAGGCTTGGTTATCGGTCGTAACAGCCCCGGCATCACCCAAGGCGCCTAGATTTTTGCCGGGATAAAAGCTGTGTGCAGCTGCATCACCCAGCGAACCCGTCTTCTTACCATGCCATGTACACCCGTGAGCCTGCGCATTGTCTTCTATTAATAATAGGTGGTGTTGCCGACAAAGTTCGGCTATCCGAGCAGTATAAGCACATCGTCCATACAAATGTACGATAAGAATAGCTCGCGTATGAGAGGTAATGGATCGTTCAATAGCTTGCTCGTCTATCTGCAAAGTCTCTATATTCGGTTCTACCAAAACCGGTTTCAACCTGCAGCGTGTTATAGATAAAATTGAAGCAATATAAGTATTAGCGGGCACTATGACCTCATCACCCTCGCGTAATAATCCCAATTCGATATAAGCACGGAATATAAGCGTAAGCGCATCCAACCCATTGCCACACCCAATACAGTGTCGGCTACCGATGTATTCGGCATATTCCTCTTCAAACCGCCGCGTAGCTGTACCTTGCAAATACCATCCACTCTCTATCACGCAGTTGATAGCATGTCGAATTTCCGCCTCGTAAGGCGCATTCACATCTTTATATTGAAGAAATGGTATCATACTGCCGCGTATTTAAAGTTGCCACTCATACCAGTCATAACAAACGCCTCGACCACCAAAACCTTCTTTCTGAAAGATTAGTTTAGTATTCAGATAACTGCCAAGTTGCTCTGTTGATTTTCCAAAATCAAAATATGGTACGTCTTTGAATGTATGATGAATGAGTGTATCGAAAAGTAAGTCCAATGCTCCTAAAGCCTTACCGCTTGGTGAGGCTGATATATACTGACAATGAACGACTTGATTTGACACATAAACAAGGACACCTCCAAGTGTTTCATCGCCTAATTTGGCCACGAAAGCACGAATATTTCGAGGAAAAAAATCTTTAAGTCGGCGTATTTCTGCCAACGTGTGTACCGGTGTCGCATGATACTTTGATTGCAAATTGGCATTAAGTACATCCCAAAAGGAAGCCAAGTCTGTGGTTTCTTCTATCGTTACCTGATGTTGCAAAGCTTTGCGACTGCCTCGTCGGCGCAGTTCTGTAAATTTCAAATTCGTAGAAGATACGATGGTACTGGCTATATCGCGTGCCATCAACCGTGCTTTACAGACATGGACAAGTGCGTATAAATCTTCCTCGGAAGGTAGCCGGTGGTAAATCCACGGAATGGCTTTATAGACCACCCGATGAATATCTTCGCACTTCAAAAAGTCGTTGATACATTGAAAAATCTCACACACTGTCTCGGCAGTAGCTTGCCATTGGGTGAGCAAACCGCCATAAGTAAGTCCCTGATGAGAATAAAGCATGTCACCATCGCGATTGGCCGGTAACACGGCAAAGAGCTTGTTCTTTACATAAATCATCAAAGAGAAGTCGGAAAAACGGTCGCAATGATAATCCATATAGTCGCGCTCAAACAAGAAAGTGCCCTGCCGGGATGTCTTGACAAAGCCATCCCAAGCCTCTTTCATATCCGGACTATATCGCTTTATTTCAAACATTCCATGTAATTGATATATTCGTTGTACTCCCGAATATAGTCGGACTCCTCGAAAGGTTCAGAAGCCAGCACCAAGCATACGGCTCCTGAAGAAAACTTTTCGAGCGTACGCCAAACGCCGGTATCGACTAATAAGCCCTGATTGGGATTGTTCAAGAAATATGTTTTCTGCTCTTTCCCATTGTCAAGCACCACTTCGAACGAGCCACTCACGGCTACTATTAATTCTAGACACAGCTTGTGGGCATGCCCACCACGGCAGCCGCCACTCGGAATATCGTAAACCCAATAAACACGCTGTGGCACAAAAGGGAGGTTTTCGCCCTTTTGTGCCACAGTAAGATTGCCCCGAAGGTCTCTGATTTTTTGTAAATGAATGAGTTTACCTAGCTCCATGATGTTCATAATACAGTTGCTGCCAATCGCTTAGCCTTATCACGCAGGGCATCCATATCGCACCCTATCTCGCCATAACAAAGCACCACACCCATGCGACGGCCTACGTGCTGGTCGGGCTTTCCGAAGATACGAATACGTGTATGGTCTTCTTTCAACGCTTCAACTAGATTAAATTCCGGTGCATGGTCGGCTTCTTCTTTCGCCAAAACCACGGCCGAACAACCGTAATGTTCCAAGTGTATGCCGGCAATAGGAAGTCCCATAACGGCACGGAAGTGCAATTCAAACTCGCTCAAATTGGTGGTATGCCCCAATGTTACCATACCGGTATCGTGCGGACGGGGCGATAATTCAGAGAAGATAACCTCTTTGTCCTTAGTCAGGAAGAATTCTACGCCCCATATACCGGCTCCCGTCAACGCCTTAGTCACCTTGTCGGCCATCTCTTCCGCGGCTTTCAAAGCCTCATCGGGAATGGCATAAGGCTGCCAACTCTCGCGATAATCGCCACCTTGCTGCACATGTCCAATAGGCGGACAGAACAATGTGGGACCACTTTTTTGCGTTACAGTGAGCAACGTAAATTCACTTTCAAAGTGTATGAATTCCTCTATGATGATTTCTTTTACATCCCCTCGACTCCCTTCCATCGCATTGTGGAAAGCAGCATCGAGTTCTTCGTCGCCACGAACAATACTTTGACCATGCCCACTCGACGACATCAACGGCTTCACAACGCAAGGGAAACCTATCTCGTCGGCTGCCTGTTTGAACTCATCGTAGGTCTTTGCATAGAAATACTTGGCTGTACGAATGCCCAACTCCTTAGCTGCAAGGTCGCGAATAGCCTTACGATTCATCGTATAATTGACGGCACGGGCACTCGGAACGACCTGTATGCCTTGCTTTTCGAAGTCGAAAAGTCGCTCGGTACGGATAGCTTCTATCTCAGGAACGATGATATCAGGACGGTGTTTAGCTACCATGGCAGCCAAAGCATCACCCTCTAGCATGCTAAAAACTTCGCGTTCATCGGCTACTTGCATAGCCGGAGCGTTGTCATACTTATCACATGCTATTACATACTGGCCGGCACGCTTGGCCGCAATCGTAAATTCTTTGCCCAGTTCTCCTGAACCTAGCAGCATAATCTTCTTCATTGTCATGACGTTGTGTATAGGTTATTGAGGGTGTATCAAATTCTTTACCATCTGCCACTCAGGCGTAATGGCTAGTTGACGTAAATGTTTTGCTATCTGTGCAGCCAATTCTTCCATCGATATCTTGCGTTCATCGGCCAACGACTTCAACGTTTCTTGCCGATGACCGAAGATACCATAGAAATGAAGCAAGGTTTCTTCATCGTCCGCACTCAACAGGTGAAGAATGTGTTCTACGTAATGTGCTGTCTTATGACTGACACAATCGGGCTTCTTCCCCAATTGGATGAGGAAAGCATGAAGTTCCGCTCCCACCGTATCTATAGCATGCTTGTCTGCCATTATCGTTATCTATTGCCGTACATCTGTTCGTAGTACTTCTGGTAATCGCCACTGGTTACCTCTTGAATCCACTGTTGATTCTCTAGATTCCACTTGATAGTCTTCACGATTCCTTGTGCAAACATCGTCTCAGGATACCATCCCAACTCGTTCTTAATCTTGGTTGGATCAATGGCATAACGCTGATCGTGCCCTAAACGGTCAGATACGAAAGTGATTAAATCGTCGTTAATCCAATCTATACGAATCTCTCCGTTTTCATCAAGTTCCTGCTTCTTCAATACTTGACGGAGACTCTTGTCGTCCATCATCATATCGTGGATGGTCTTAATGGTCAACTTCACGATGTCGATATTCTTCATTTCGTTATGTCCACCCACATTATAGACCTCGCCGTCGCGACCTTCACACACGACCATATCAATGGCCTTGCAATGGTCTTCTACGTACAACCAGTCGCGAACATTATCTCCCTTGCCGTAAACCGGGAGTTTCTTGCCTTCCAAGATATTGTTGATGATTAATGGAATGAGCTTCTCCGGAAAATGATAAGGGCCGTAATTGTTAGAGCAACGAGTGATGGTTACCGGCATGTGGTAGGTATCATGATAAGCCATCACAAAGAGGTCGGCACTCGTTTTAGACGCACTATAGGGGCTATGAGGACACACAGGAGTCTCTTCGGTGAAGTATCCTTCGGCTCCAAGTGAACCATATACCTCGTCGGTAGCAACCTGATGGAATCGCTTACCGGGCTTCCAAACAGGATACCCCTGTTCGTCTTTGCCTGTCACCCAAGCACGACGAGCTGCATCAAGCAAGTTCTGCGTACCGAGAATATTAACAGATAAGAAGAGTTGAGGGTCTTCAATAGAACGGTCGACATGGCTTTCGGCAGCGAAATTGACCACATAATCGATATCATTTTCAGCAAAAAGCTTGTCGGCTAGTTCCCTATCGCGAATGTCACCACGCACAAAAAAGCAACGTTTATTGTCGATATCATCCTTAATAGTGCCCAAATTTCCGGCATAAGTCAGTGCATCCAAGATAATAATCTTGATGTCTTGATCTTTATATTTCTTGTCAAGCAGGTACTTAATAAAGTTTGCTCCAATGAAACCTGCGGCACCTGTAACGAGATAAGTCTTCATTATCTAAATCTTTAAATGATTATATAATAATATTATCGTTCCTATATTTACCCCTTGGTTCCTAACGTCACCACTTCGCAATCAGTAAATTTACTACCGTCAATGGCTAGTCTTACGATGGTACGGTCGTGATGCCAACCTTGCATCCCGGCTGCTCCGGGATTGATATGCAACAGATTGAGCGATTTGTCGAACTTCACTTTCAAGATATGCGAGTGTCCACTGATGAACAACTGTGGCGGAGAGGCATAGATAATCTTGCGAATCGACCAGTCGTAATTGCCCGGATAGCCCCCTATATGTTTCATCAACACATCCACATCTTCGCATTTAAAACGAAGCGTTTCGCGATACATCAAACGTAAATCGCCACCATCTATATTGCCACAGACGGCTCTCAATGGGCGAAAAGCAGCCAACCGGTCGGCCAATTCCGTTGTTCCGATATCACCGGCATGCCATATCTCATCGCAAGGTTCAAAATACTTCAAGTATTGATCGTCCCAATAACCATGCGTATCGCTGATGATTCCAATCTTCTTCATGCTATTCTGCAACCTCAGCTAGGTCGAAACGCTTGCGAATATAGTCGGCAATCAACTGCACAGTACCTTCTATTCCCAAATGAGACGAGTTGATACACAGGTCGTAGCAGGCACCATGCCCCCATTTCTTGCCCGTGTAATAGTTATAATATGATGCTCTTTCGTCTTCTTTATACTCTATCAACTTGCGTGCTTCTTCCTCTGTTAAGCCTTTACGATCGCATACTCTCCGTACACGCTCATCTATATCAGCTGTGATAAAGATGTTAACACTGTCTTTACGATCTCGTAATACGTAGTCGGCACAACGTCCTACAAACACACAACTGCCACTTTCGGCCGCCTTTCTGATGGCATCACTCTGGAATTGAAACAGACTTTCTTGCGAAATATTGTTTCGATAGAAGTTACTTTCACCTAAAATGGGCACGTGGGCATGAAATAATACACGCATAAAACCTTTCTGCTCATCATTCTGTTCAAAGAACTTTGCACAGAAACCACTCTCCTTTGCTGCCAAATTCAGGAGTTCCTTATCATAGAGCGTACACCCAAATTCCTTGGCTAATAGGTCGGCTATGATGCGACCGCCGCTTCCAAACTGCCGCCCGATATTGATGATGATATGCTTATTATTCATGTATAGAGTCGTTAAATTGCTTTTTGAATTTTCTCATATAGACAACCATAATCCACGCGGCCACCACAGCTGCAATGAAATCTGATGCCGGTAACGATGCCCATACGCCATTAACATCGTAGAATTGAGGCAATATGGCCAACAAAGGCAGCAGAAACAATAGCTGTCGAGACAGCGAAAGGAAGATACTAATCTTCACTTTGCCAATACATTGGAAGAATGTCGTCACCACCATTTGGTACCCGATAATCGGAAATACTAACATCGTGATACGCAAACCATGGACGGCCTTATCTATCAAAGAGAGGTCGGTCGTAAACATACGAGCACACATCTGTGGCAGGAACATGGCCACCAACCATCCCACAAAGGTGATAGCACTGGCAGCTAACACAGAAAGTTTCAGCACACGTAGCATTCTATCAAACTGCAATGCCCCATAGTTATAACCCGCAATGGGCTGCATACCTTGGTTAATGCCCATGACAAACATCACAAACACGGTTTCAATGCTGTTCGCTATGCCGTATGCGCCCACCGCCATGTCGCCTCCATAACGCACAAACTGGTTGTTCATAAAAATGACAATGATGCAAGTACACACGTTCATGAGGAATGGTGAAATACCTATCCCAATAATATTCCTCACCAAACTTTCTTTCAATCGATATATACCCCGCTTCAAATGTAGCAATTCATCTTTGTTGCTAAAGAGTTTCAATTGCCATACGAGTACAGTAGCTTGCGACAATACGGTTGCCAAAGCAGCACCGCGGATTCCCCAATGCCACCACCAAATAAAGACAACATCCAACAATACGTTCATCACCACCGTCATAATGGTGGCCATCATCGCCTTTTGGGGCTTGCCGGCAGCACGCAGCATGGCATTCATACCAAAATACATGTGTGTAAAAACATTACCCAATAGGATGATTTGCATGAAGCTTCGTGCATAAGGAATGGTTTGGTCGCTCGCTCCAAAAAATCGAAGAATAGGGTCAAGAAACAACAAACACACTATCGTCAAGAAGCATCCGACCATCAAATTCAGCGTTACAGTGTTGCCAAGAATATTCTCTGCCGAGTCATAATCGCGCTGTCCAAGCTTCACCGAAACCGCCGTAGACGACCCGATGCCCACCGCAGCACCGAAAGCTGCCGATAAATTCATAAACGGGAACGTGATGGCAAGCCCCGAAATAGCCATAGGCCCAACCACCTGTCCTATAAATATGCGGTCGATAATGTTGTATAACGAAGCTGCCGTCATCGCTATGATGGCGGGCAAAGCATATTGCCAAAGCAGCTTCCCCACCGGTTGGGTACCTAATTCGAGGGTAGCCGCCTTATTATCTATACCGGTTGTCATTGTTGCAAAGTTACAAAAAAATAACACACATGCTATCGTCCCTATGCGATTTTATTGAAAAAGCGATGTATTCTTTTGTGTTTCAAATGGTTTTAATTATTTTTGCAAGTCAAAATATCAGTAAAATAGGCATGAGAAAGTATTTATCGCTAGCGTTTATCATGATGATAACGAGCCTTCAGATAGCTGCAAAAGGCTACGAATCGCATAAGATTTCCTACCCCGGCGGTAAATGTTTTATGTTCAGAATCATACTTACCGATAAGCAAGGTACCCCTTTTTCTATCCTGCATCCGGAGGAATTCCTCTCGCCACGAGCCATTGCTCGCCGCCAACGACAGCATATTGCCATCGATTCTACCGATCTTCCGGTGAGTCCGGGCTATATTCAAACACTCAAAAATAATAGACTTGAGGTTGTTGGCAAAAGCAAATGGAACAATTCTGTACTTGTGCGTTGCACCAAAGTATCACAGATTGACTGCTTGAAAGGTCTCCCTTTCATCCGCGACATCCGCCACGTTTTCTCCTCACCCGACTCTATCGAGCCCTCCCAACGCGTCAATTTCAAGAAAGATTTCAACCGTTGGGACACCGTTTCGCACAATCCTTACGGCATGGCCGAGGAACAAATCAAAGCCATGAACGGTATTCAGATGCATCGAGCAGGCTATACCGGCAAAGACAAAGTGATAGCCGTACTCGATGCCGGATTCATGAATGTAGACCGAATCCCCATCTTTCATAACATCAAATTGGCTGGATTGGCCGACTTCGTGGTTCCCCGAAGCACAGATATATTCGCGGAATTAGACCACGGTACGATGGTTTTATCAACCATGGCAGCCAATCAAGCAGACACATACAGGGGAACCGCCCCCGACGCTTCGTACATGTTGATACGTTGCGAAGACCAATATACAGAGAGTTTAGCCGAAGAAGACTACTGGGCTGAGGCTGTAGAGTATGCCGACTCAGCCGGTGTAGACATCATCAACTCCTCACTGGGCTTTCATGAATTTGACGACCGCACCACTAGTCATACTTACCAAGAACTTGACGGCCAGCAAACACTCATCTCACATACGGCATCTATGTTGGCCGGCAAGGGTATTGTACTGGTCAACAGTGCTGGAAACGACGGTATGGGAACATGGAAAAAAATCAATTTCCCAGCCGATGCTACCGATATACTAACCGTAGGCTCCATCAGTCCCAACGGTCTTAATGCGGCTTTCAGTGCCGTTGGCCCAACGGCAGACGGGCGCATCAAACCCGACGTAATGGCTTATGGAAGTCCCACAACTGTCATTTCAGGACGTGGAACCATCATCAACGATATGGGCACCTCGTTCTCTGCTCCACTCATATCGGGTATGGTAGCTTGCTTATGGCAGGCACTTCCCGACAAGACTGCACTCGAAATCATCGATTTAGTACGCAAGAGTGGCAATAACTTCGTTCATCCAGACACCATCATGGGATACGGTTTGCCCGACTTCTGGAAAGCTTTCCAGTCAGGTAAATAACCCTTTTATTCTCTCATCTCTATGCAGCATACACTCACTTTATACGAACTCAACCAATTGGTACGCGAGACTATTGAGACAACCCTGTCTCGCGAATATTGGGTAGAAGCCGAACTGTCAGAGGCACGCGAGGTTCGTGGGCACTGCTACATGGAGCTGATACAGAAAGACAACGCCACCAATACGCCCATCGCTAGGGCTTCTGCCAAGTGTTGGAAGAACACATGGGCATACGTACGACCACATTTCGAGCGCATCACCGGCCAGCAAATCCATCCCGGCATGAAAGTTTTGCTCAAGGTCTACGCCAATTTTCACGAAGCATACGGTTTCTCATGGATTGTCACCGACATCAATCCGGAATACACCATGGGCGACATGGCACGTAAGCGCCAAGAAATTATACGACAACTACAACAAGAAGGGGTCTTCGATTTGCAACGCGAACTACGCATCCCCATGTTTGCTCAGCGCATAGCTGTTATCTCTAGTGCTGGAGCTGCAGGTTATGGAGACTTCTGCCATCAACTATCGGACAACGAATATGGACTGGCTTTCTACCCAACATTATTCACCGCGACCATGCAAGGAGAAGGGGTTGAGACGAGTGTCATCACAGCTCTCAACCTCATCTACCATCGATTAGACGATTTCGACGTTGTTGTCATTATCCGAGGTGGTGGTGCTACGAGCGATTTAAGCGGTTTCGACACATTGGCATTGGCCGAAAACGTAGCCAACTTCCCCCTCCCAGTCATCACCGGCATAGGACACGAACGCGACGAATCGGTGCTCGATATGATTTCGCATACACGCGTAAAGACACCAACGGCAGCCGCAGCGTTTCTCATCAACCACTTGGCTGAGGTGCTTATTCGCGTAGAAGAAGCCGAACAGACCATAGTTAAGACCATTGAGCGACGCATGGAAATGGAGCAAGTACGGCTTAGTCGACTCACAGACAAGATACCCATGCTCTTCTCATTGGTTAAAACGCAACAGTCGGCACGTCTCGATCGCCTCTATCAGCATCTGTCTCAACTCATGGAGCAGTCTGTTGCCGAAGCCAGTCATCGCATAGACCAACTGGCATTGCGACTCCATCCGGGTGCCGAGCGTAAACTTTTGCAAGGGCATCATCGCTTGGATATGTTGGCACAACGCGCCGAGGCCCTCGACCCAACACTATTATTAAAGCGCGGTTACAGCATCACCATTCACAACGGACGTACCGTTCGCAATACCAAAGTATTAAAATCGGGCGATGAAATAGAAACCCGATTCTATCAAGGAACCATCAAATCAATCATCAAATAATGGCAAAAGAAGATATTAAATACGAAGAAGCCGTACGACAATTGGAACAAATTGTGGCTCGCATGGAGAATAATGAACTTGACATCGACCACATGACCGAGCAACTCAAGCAGGCTCAAAAGCTCATCAAGCTGTGTAAGGACAAGCTAACCAAGACCGATGCCGAGATAAAAAAGGTCTTGGAGAAATAAAGAAAAAACATCTTGATTGATGAGAAAGTCTCTATGAGTTTCCTAATTTGCAACTCACAAACTCATAAACTAAAAAGTTTAAATCGCTGCAAAGGCCGAACAGACTTACTGCCTAAACCGAACAGCAATGCTGCAAAGGCCGAACAGACTTACTGCCTAAACCGAACAGCAATGCTGCAAAGCCCAAACAGTAACGTTGTCTCCTTACAGCAGTGGCGAGAGTAAGCGAATAATAGATTCCCAAAGTCGCAAGAGGAAAGGACGACGCATAAGCCTTTGTACCTTCTCAATGGGTACACATTGTTGCAAATCGTCTAAGAACACTTTCTTCATACGTAAAGCTAACGCGCTATCATAGAAAAAAGCATTTGATTCAAAGTTGTTTTCAAAACTACGGAAATCGATGTTTGAACTTCCACAACTACACAGGAAGTCATCGCTAACCAGCATTTTGGAATGGTTGAATCCTGCCTGATAAAGATAAACTTTTACCCCGGCTTCAAGCGTTTCCATCACATATGAGATGCTAGCCCATTCCACTAGCTTCGCATCGGTACGCATCGGAATCATCAATCTGACGTCTACTCCGGCCAAAGCAGCTGTTCGCATGGCAAAAAGAATGGGCTCGGTAGGTAGAAAGTAAGGCGTCTCCATGTACACATATCGACGGGCTTCGAGCAGAATACGCACATATCCCTGCATGATATCGGGCCAAGGTTGTACCGGACTACTGGTTACTATCTGCGCCAAACAGTTGTTGTCTATTCGCGAATCGGGCTCCGGATAATACGCATGGTCGGTTATTAATGTGCGATCAACGAAATACCAGTCTATCAAGAAAGCTTTTTGAATAGCATAGACAGCCCCTCCGACGATACGCAAATGGGTATCTCGCCACGGCATCTTATCCCCTTTAACATATCGAAGTGCAATGTTCATACCACCAATATACCCCACTCGACCATCAATGATGCAAAGTTTACGGTGATTGCGATAGTTTACTTTGCTACTAAAAAACGACAGAAACTTTACCGGCATAAACGAACGAGTGTCCACCCCGCCCTCTCTCATACGCTCAAAGAATCGGTTACGCGTCTTCCAACATCCCATATCATCGTAAACCAGACGCACTTCAACTCCTTGCCGAGCTTTATCTATCAGTACATCGGCAATAAGATTGCCCAGTGGATCGTCTTCTATGATATATGTATCTAGGTGGATATGATGCTCGGCAGTACCAATGTCTCTCAATAAGGATAGAAAAAACTGATAGCCATCGGTACAAATATCTACTTCATTATCTTTGAAGGGAAGCGACAGACTCTGATTGGTAAACAGCTTGATAAGCGCTCGATACGATTTTGGTAAACGTAAATCACGCTGTTCAGCAAACTCTAGCATGGAGCGTTTTGTCAACTGATCCAAGCTTCGTTGACTTATCATGCGTTCCTTTCTAGTATTCTGTCCAAGAAAAAAATAAAGGATTATCCCTACAATAGGCATAAAAGAAAGTACCAACACCCATGCCATTGTCTTGGCAGGTTGCCTATTGTCCATTAGTACTTTAATCATAGCAGCCACAACAACAAATGTGTAGACGACCAAAAATGCCCAATGAATGTAAATCATACCAGCTATCCTCCTGTCTTAATCTTTTGGATATAGGCCAATTCATTGATGGCAAAATCGCTATTTTCAGGGTCATCAAGCATCTTACGAAGCAACTTCTCGGCCTCATCATAGCGCTGTTTATCTATATAGACACTAGCTTTCCGACGATAGAGGAAGTTGATAAACGAAACTTCCATGTCGTTATGAGTTCGTCCACTAATGGCTTTTGTCCGTTCCATTTCCTGTAATAAGCCATCTATAACAATACTTGCCCTGAAATCTTTACCATTTACAAGACAGTTAACGTATTCTTCTGTGTACGTGATGCGCCGTTGTGGAAGCGTCATCTCCAAATAATAACAAACTCGCTGATACTGTTTTAATTCGCAATAGCAAAAACCTATAAGGTAAGAAACCTCAAAGAAAGCTTCTCGCATATCCTCTTTCAAAGTATCAAATTGCTGACTCATGGCTACATAAGCAGGCTCCAAAAGGAATAAAGCTTCGCAGAATCGTTTTTGATTAAAAAGAATTCGCCCCCGATAAGCATTGAAAGCCAATGCCGGCTCCATACATTTGGCAATCAATTTTTGCTCTTCCGACAAGTCATCAGTTTCTCCACGCTTAGTCTTTTCTATTGCTTCTTTCCACATATAACGGAACTCATCGAGTCGCTTCTTAGGATTTGTAAGGTCATAAGCAGCCAATACCGACACCACTTTAGGGGCATTATCATCACTTCCTGCCTTCACATCTGTTGTCATGGATAGCGGAAGTAAGGTCACGGTCATGCGAAAATAAAGAGAGTTATCAGCCTTTTTCTCCGATCGAACATGAATACTTACCGTACGTTCAGCAACGAGTTGACCGGTTGTCAAAAGCGAAACAGACAACAAAGCTTCATCTTGTAAGAAGTCATCCTTACCTATAATAGTAGATGCCGGAGCAAATTTTCTTATCTCGTCTGTCTCTTTGATAGTTCTCATCTCGCTTTCGCTAAAGATGCAAAGCGACATGGGAACAACCCCCGACAGCCCTAGTACAGAACTAAACAACTGTTCTAATGTAATGGGACACTCCTTTGTCTGTCGCCATCTCGGCCCTGCCACTTGGTGCTGAATCTCTTGTTCACGAATAAGGAAAGTTTCTCTGGCGAGCTCGGCATGTTTTCGTTCAAAGTCAAGACCAATAGCTTTGTTGCTGTCTTTAATCATTTTATCGATTCGACTCACAAAGTCACTCTGCCATCTAAACATATCTGTCATGGCACGCGAGAGTATTTTGACCGATGTTTGTTCGTTAATAAGCAATCCGGTTGTCATGTGCAAGTCCACAGAATTATCTTTCTCGTCAAGCGAATACACCATTTTGAGTGTCTCAGTATTCAGATTACACTGATTCATCAAGGCTCTTACCAAGTCCAAATATTCGGTCTTGGTGGTATAAAAGAATAAATAAGATAGTTGGATATAGGGAGAATTCTGCTCTATTTCTATACGGAAATGCCCACTCTGGAAATCATATTTAGTAATATCCTTGCCTTGTTCCTGCTTCCAAGTGAAATGGCAATTCAACTTCTTCAGGGCATTTGTCACCGTAATTTTGTTATCATCGTCGTGCTTTACGAACAATCCTTTGCCGGCATCGCGCCTTTTGCGCCATATCGGAAAGAATACAAAGGCAATGATATACAGTATTCCCCAAATGATAAAAAGATAAAATAAATCCGTCATACGTAATTACAAATATACATTTTTATTACATCTGACAGCAAGTTATATGCGTTAAAATGTCATAAGATGATGTTATTTCCGAGTTGACGAGCCAATGCGTTGCGTATCTCTTGCATATCCTTGTATTCCGCAAGCATCTTCATCATGCGTTCACTATCATTACCTACAGTGGCAATCTCACGTTTTAGGTCTTGCAATCGTTGCTCTACAAAATCCATACGGAAATCAAGTATCAAGTGCAACACCTTTTGTCGAAGACTCTCCTCATCCTCTACCACCTTATGACTTTCCGATAATATCACCTTGTCTTCGCTCATATCGGTGGCTATACGACTCATGTTAATATCGTGATGATGCACAAAATAAGGTTCAGCCTTAAATCCTTCATCCGCCTGATGTTCCACCGCTTCGGCCAACATACGATTAAACAACTCATCATGAAATTCCAAACCATCTTCCGATAAATTGTAGGCTACGAACTGAGACAGTGATAAATTGTGTACGTGACCATCTTCATCTTCCACATTATCATAGATGATACGCTCACCATATCGCACAATCAGCTGCATCAACATCTGCTCAACCTTAGTGCTTTGAGGCTGTATAATGAGGGCTGTAGATGTAGAAAGAGCCTCAGATACACCTATTTCTTCTCGTCTACGCTGCCGTTCTACTTCTTTTTTTTGCTCATCTCGCTCTTCCAAAATAAACCTGTTCATCGTGTTTATGAGCGTTACTTCATTGATACCCATACGTTGTGCACAGTCGTGCAAGTAGGTATCGCGCAGTATTTGGTTCTGTATCACCGAAATACTCTTCACGATTGAGTTGATAGCTTCCGAACGTTTCTGTGGATCAGTCTCGTTTTTCAAGAGCAAATCAGTCTTAAACTGGATGAAATCAGTCTGATGTTTCAAGATATAATCGTGGAAATCGGTCGCCGTATGTTGCCGTGCAAAGCTGTCAGGATCTTCCCCATTGGGCAACAAAAGCACTTTCAAATTCATTCCTTCGGCCAATAACATGTCCGTACCACGCAATGCTGCATGGATACCGGCGGCGTCTCCATCATATAATAAGGTAATATTCGAGGTGAAACGGTGCAGCGTATGAATCTGATGGACACTCAAAGCTGTACCCGAATTGGCCACTACGTTCTCAATACCACATTGATGCATGGAGATGACATCGGTGTAACCTTCCACCATATATACCCTATCTTCCTTAGCAATAGCTTTCTTTGCTTGGTAGATACCATAGAGTTCGTGGTCTTTATGATAGATATCCGACTCCGGAGAGTTGACATATTTCTGATTCACTCCTTTCGTCCTAGAGTCCAATACGCGTCCTCCAAAGCCTACTATCTTGCCGTTCACACCTACCCAAGGGAAAATTACTCGACCGGCATAACGGTCGATAAGTTCCCCTCGATCATTGCGATAACAGATACCTGTACTCAATAAATACTCATCACGATAGCCTTTATTACGTGCAGCAGTGGCCAATGCGTGACGGTCATTGGTATCATAACCCAACTGAAACTTCTTGATAATGTCATCGCGGAAGCCACGACTACGGAAGTATTGCATACCGATAGCCACACCGTCTACATGATTATGCAGCACATCATGGAAGTAGTTGGCAGCCCACTCGTTCATAATGAACATACTTTCACGTTGACTTTGCTCACGTTTTTCTTCGTCAGAGAGCTCTCGTTCTTGTATTTCAATATGGAATTTCTTAGCCAACCAACGTAGCGCTTCAGGATATGTCATCTGCTCATGTTCCATGATAAAACTCACAGAATTGCCACCCTTGCCACAACCAAAACAATGACATGTCCCACGAGAGGGCGATACATAGAACGAAGGAGTCTTCTCGTTGTGGAACGGACACAACCCTTTGAAGTTGCTACCACTCTTACGCAACGTCACAAATTCGGATACTACGTCTACGATATTCGCAGCATCTTTGATTCTTTCAACTGTTTGTCTATCTATCATGTTTAGGAAATACAAGGGCAAAAACAAGTTCCCTTTTTAACTTTTACAAAGATAATGCAAACGAGCGCAATGAAAGTTAACTTTCAAATTGCCGAGTGCAGCTTAGCTTCTACAAAGATAATATAAAGCACACTAAAATCAAAGGGTTTACTTTTATTTATTTACCATATCTGCACACAAACATCCTAAACGGCAAGTAGTTCCCATTCATTTCATATATTACTTACTAATAGCTGCTTACGGGATAGAAAGGAACTCTAGAAAATTGTTTTGGTTGTTCCATATAACAATGGTTTATAACCGCAGTTTACTTGAATCAAACGATACACTCAGTTTCTAAGATTCTGCCTTTTCTTGGCTATCACACTTGTATTTGGATATTAAGCTTTCCACCCAACCCACGTTCTACAATATCAAAGAGGGTTTTAAGTGTTATATTCCCGCCATCGTTCTCTACTTTCGAGATGAATGTACGTTTCTTATCCACACGTTCGGCTAATTGGCTTTGCGTCATACTCTGTTTCTCACGCGCTTCTCTTATCTGTATACCTATCCGCAAAGCCTCTAATTCATTTTCTATACGCGTTCTTTCGAGCGTACCAACTTCACCATAATATTTATTCTTGATTTCATCTAATGTCATTGTTTTCATAATTACCTTTCCTCCTCTGACTTCTCTTTAAAATATTCTTTCATCAACTTCTCGGCACGTTTTATTTCCTTGCTTGGTGTTTTTTGCGTTTTCTTTTGAAAACCGGAAAGAAGAACTACCAATTTGTTTCCATCAAAGAAACAGAATATACGAAATATATTATTTCCAAGTTGTACACGTATCTCAAATAGTCCGTCAGTCCCCTCCATATATTTAAGGTAAGTAGAGGGAATACGTTCCATCCATTCTATTATATCAAGGACTTTAATAATCTTATCGCGCACCTTCTGAGTCTGTGCAGCAAAGAACTTATCAAAATAGTCTTTATATGTAATAACCGTCCTTTGCTTCATATCACAAAGGTAATTTAAAAATTACATATTAGCAAATAAAAAGCCAATTATTTACTCCATGTACTTAGCCTCATGTAGTAAAAAGAACAGCTAAACAACATTCGTATTCTACACTTTATTCTCTTTACCCATTGACAAGAAACATAAGTAAACCTACCGTCATAAACTGGATATGTAACGATAAAATTAAAAACTCACAAACATATTATTCTTCACCTCTCATTTTAAAGATAGAGAAGTTCACACTGCCGTAAGCGCGATGCTCTACAAAACAAGGATGAGCCGAAAAATCATTGTGTTTACCATGCTCAAAAACAAATATCCCCCCCTCAGCAAGCACCCCCTGCTGCAACACGAGGTCGGGAATCGTCTCTAAATGAGGCAAACTATAAGGCGGGTCGGCAAAAATAAAGTCGAATTGTTGATGACATTTCTTCACGAAACGAAATACATCACCACGCACAAGAATATCTTTATCGGTACCCAATTTTTGAAAACACTGGCGAATAAAGTTGGCATGGTCACGATCGGCCTCCACACTGACCACCTGACGACAGCCACGCGACACCAATTCCAAGGATATACTGCCTGTCCCGGCAAACAGGTCAAGAGCACTGGCATCCTCGAAATCCATGTATCCTTGCATCACATTGAAGATATTTTCTTTTGCAAAATCGGTCGTAGGACGCGCCTTGAACGAACGCGGTATTTCAAAATGACGACCTTTATAGATTCCTGTGATGATTCTCATAATCTTCTTTACCTTCCTTTTAAGAACAATACAACCATATCAAGTGGTATTCCTTTGATTTTCGTAATAGCAGCTCGATTGAATTCTGCCGATGCTGTCATCACATGAACCTTTTGCAAATAGCGGCGCAAGTTTGCTAATAAATCTTCTTGATCAGGTATTCCTCCCATCAACAGGAGTTCATCGCCACGCACATCGAACCCCATCTGCTGCCATGCATACAACAGAAAATAAGCTGAATCACGTGAGTTTCCGGCATCAAAAGAGTTGCAAAACTTGAATCGTCCCTGCGCAAAACTGAACACATCAAGCCTCCCGTCGTGGAAATAACCATAGAGTTTGCGCCATGCACCGGTCTGACTGCGACGATACAAATAGCTCCACATGGGTTGTACAATAGGCATATAACGGATGTCGGCGAAGTGATCATCGAGCACCAACTTCAAATCTTTATTGATGGAATAGAGCGCCACAGCATTGATAACCGGCAACACGCTGTGCAGCACACAGTCGTTCTCGCTATTCGTAAACGTATAGTGATAGAGCGATTCCATCGCTTCCTCTTGGAATTCTTCCAACGGTATCATCAACACAGGAGTGTCTATCATTACCTGCGCTTTCTTATATCCTTGTTCAAGAATTGCGTTTTCGCGGAAAGCCTCACGCAGATTGGCAGCCGTCGAGATGCCACTACGCATGATATACGGTTCGTACACCAACTTATCAGTAGCCTTTGAATCGACCACAGCAATCGAAAGTGAGTGTTTGGTGATACGTAGTGTCACACGTCCGGTGACGTTTGGATGTTTATTCCCAATTTCCTGCATTGTTGTTATCGGTTGTGATGTCGCCAATCTTTAGTCCGGGATAGCGTCCCGCAGCATTGGCTTCTTCGATTAAATTGGTTATACTATAGGCATCAAGTCCTTGCAGATACTGCCCATAAGTGGCTCCACACTCCATGAGCGGAATCTGTCTGCCAGTTTTACCGAGTGCCATGGAAACCGTCAATGAGAAGCGTTGCCCACCTGAAAAAGGAATATAAGAGAGACTGTCCGCCAACAATCCGGCATCAGTCAACTGCTTAAAGCTGCCCGCATACACTCGATGTAAACGTCGGTATTGCATCTCTGCCTGCCTTATCTTCAAGAGTCGTTGCTTCACCACAAGCTCGCGTTGTTGCTGTTCGCGCTTGAATCGAACGGGCGCATTTACACTTAAAAAGCATAATACGGCCAACGCCAGTACACAGCACATCAATATATGGTTGCTCTTGACTTTCGGTTTCATCTTGTATGCAAAGATAGTAGAAATCAAAGACAAACGGAAATTTATTTCAAATAACTTCCTCCTACCGCCTGTCTATCGCTTCAAAGAGAATTTCGATGAGCCGTGGCAATGCGTATTGGCCAATATCCGACTCCTCAATCCACCGATAGTCGGCAGGTAACTGAGGTTGTAAATCGACTTCAAGGAAATAAAAATCAGCATAGAGTATACGATGGGTAAGCACGTGCTTCACCTGTTTGCATAGCTGTTTGCCCGTTGGCAAACCGACAGCCTGCACCACATCTAAAGTTGGCGGTTCCCACAATCCTTGCCAAATATCCCCCTTACCGCGCCTGCGAATACACGTTTTGCCTTGCCAACGTAGATAAACATAACTCATTTGTCGTTCCGTCACCTTGACCGTCTTGAGTTTCACGGGCAGCGATTCCACCTGTCCTGTGCGCAAAGCCTCACATGTTTCGTTGATAGGACAGAGCAAACAGCGGGGCGATTGTGGGGTGCACTGGATGGCACCAAAGTCCATAATGGCCTGATTGTAAGTAGCAGCTTGGTCGGACGGAAGCAAGTCTTGCGCCATTGCAGCAAACAGTTTTTTGCCCTCAGTAGAATTGATAGGCGTGGAAATGCCGAAATATCGAGCCAACACACGGTACACGTTGCCATCAACTGCGGCCACCGGAAGCCCGAAAGCAATAGACCCTATAGCTGCAGCAGTGTAATCGCCGACACCCTTCAATCGCTTGATTTCCTCCAAAGTTTCGGGGAAACGTCCCAACTCCACTATCTGTTTGGCAGCAGCATGCAGGTTGCGAGCGCGACTATAATAGCCTAATCCTTGCCACAATCGCAACACCTCGTCTTCATCAGCAGCCGCCAAGTCAGCCACAGTAGGGAATCGTTGCATAAATCGCAACCAATAATCAAGTCCCTGTTGAATACGCGTTTGCTGCAAAATTACCTCACTGAGCCAGATAGCATAGGCATCTCGCGTCTCTCGCCAAGGCAGCGACCGACCATTTTCCCGGTACCATTGCAACAGAGTATGGGCAAAAGCGTGTTGTCGTTTCATACACACAAAAGTATGATTTTCTTTTGAAAGCCACGCATTTTCTCCCTCCTTTTATTCCACAACAACATATCATAAGCCGACCGAACACCTCCTCCTTGTATTCAGAAAAGACCGTGATAAAACCATACCTAGCCTACTTATGACATCCAACTCGTTTACCTGTCAACTCGTCTACTTGTTAATCAGGTTACTGCAGCGGCTCATCAGCTTTCCTGCCTCGTCTCTTCAACAAAACAGCAAAGGCTCTGCAGCATTGCTGTAGAGCCTTTGCAATCAATCAAGTAAGGGATAGGGGTGCACCTAGAACGATGTTTCCATCTTGTAATCTCGGCACACCCCAAAGCTAATACCCTAATATTCTAATGTCGTAGGCAATTCCTTTGCCTGATCAATCATCTTCTGTAATTCAGTAACCGAAGGGACACGGTTGCATAGATTCTTCTCATTATTGGTGGCTTCCAACTTGGGTTGCAAGTTCTCAGCTACTCTATGGCGGAACTCCTTCACGGTATCTACCCCTGCAGCTTCGAGCAATTCTGCAAATTGAGGACCCACTCCATTGATACGGAAAAGGTCAGCGTGGTTGGTCCACTTCAATATTAATTTATCGGATATACCAGTTTCTTCGGCCAAAGCTTTGCGTCCTGCGGGTTTCGTACACTTCTCCAACAACTGCTCAACAGTCTTGATTCCGGCAGCTACCAGCTTCTCGCCATAAACAGAACCTACTCCTTCGATGTCTTCAATTTTATAACTCATATCTCTAATTTAAATAGTTAAACAATTCATTTCATACTCCTTTGCATCAGAGACTTTCGCAAAGAAAGGCTATTTCCAATACACTCCAAATGTTTTGTCACTATTTTTTTGCCCCATAACGAAGTTCTTGTCTGCCAAGGAAGGTTTTAAACAAATTTATGACACCCCATCTTGTCGGTCTATACCAAAATATGTACCTTTGAAAGCTGATTGAAGGGGTGCTGTCAAAGACATATCCTACTTTTTTAAAAGGAAGATATTCATAAATTGCATCAGTCTCGTATAGAGACGGTAGGTCTACTGTCTCTCTCAGTGATAGTGCAGTTTATATACGATTCTATACGAGCCAGACGGTATATACACCGTCTCTACAATTAGAATATTCCCTCTATTTTAATATACAACCATTTAAAATAATGAAGAAACAGATAACCAAGATACTCATTTGCATACTCGTCACAGGTATGACCTGCACCATAGCAAATGCAGAAAGCCGCGTTGTTACACCAGAAAAAACAGATACCGCTGCGGCCACACTAGACTCTCTATCCATGGGTACAGACAGTGTGGCGGATGCAGGTGGATTTGTCGTCGAATCGGCAGCAATGGAAGAAGCGCCTCAAGGATTGCACCAGATGCTCAAAACCAAGTTCATTGAGGGTAACGCTGGATTTATGTCGCTCGTGGCATTGGCCTTGGTCATCGGTTTGGCATTTTGTATTGAGCGTATTATCTACCTGAGTTTGTCGGAAATTAATGCCAAGAAATTCATGGCAGACCTTGACGCACTAATTGCCGAAGAAAAGATAGAAGAAGCCAAAAAACTCTGCCGAGACACACGCGGACCGGTTGCTTCCATCTGTTATCAAGGCTTGGAACGCATCAACGAAAGCATCGGTAACGTGGAACGGTCGGTTGCTTCATACGGTTCGGTACAGGCTGCGAACCTCGAAAAAGGTTGTTCTTGGATTACATTATTCATTGCCATAGCTCCTTCGCTAGGCTTTTTGGGAACCGTTATCGGCATGGTAATGGCCTTTGACCAAATACAAATGGCAGGCGATATTAGCCCTACCATCGTGGCATCGGGTATGAAGGTGGCGCTCATTACAACCATCTTCGGTATTATCGTAGCGCTGATTCTACAGATTTTCTACAATTATATCCTCTCGAAAATCGAACATTTAACGGCTCAAATGGAGGAGTCGGCCATTACATTGCTTGATGCTGTGATGAAATACAAGTTGAAACGATGAAGTGGAAGTGGAGTCATCTTAAAACAATGAGCACCGAGCGAATATCTCAACGCGTGCTCTATGTGCTGACAGGATTGGCTGTCGTGGTATTCGGTCTGTTCTATCTGATAGGATTCGATCGACCTTTCGACGACGATTCCAACTTCAATGCCCCCTTGTTCACCGACTTACTCATGGTGTATGCCGCTATATTGCTTGTCGGAACGCTTGTATTGGCCGGACTGGCCATGGTAAAAACGGTCAAGATGATGCGTGCAACAGAAAACAAGGTGGTCAACAATATCCCCGTGGGACGTATCCGGCGTTACGGAATAATAGCACTTGGCGTGGTTATCTTGCTGTCATTGGTGCTGAGTTCTGGTAATCCGATGACCATTAACGGTCATGTATTCGATGACTTTGTAGCTCTGAGAGTGGCCGATTTGCTGATTTATACATCGCTATTCCTACTATTGGCAGCCATCGCAGCAGTCATCTTCGGCATGACACGCTATCGTCGTGAGAATCAATTGAAGTAAACATGTTCAGCCATCGCAAACATAAAGTCCCGGAACTGAATACCACATCAACAGCCGATATTTCATTCATGTTGCTGATATTCTTCCTTGTGGCTTCGTCAATGGACGTAAGCAAGGGACTTTCGCGCGTACTTCCGCCAATAGATAAGCAGGCAGAAGCGATGGAAACAAGTGTAGACAGCAAGACGATGATGGCGCTGAAAGTGACAGCCCGTAATCAGTTGACAATAGACGGAAAGCCTGCCGACATACGCACACTGCACCAACGAGTAGGCACCTTCCTTCAAACTAGAAAAAGAAATCATCTTATTTCACTGGACGTAGACCCAGTTTCAAGTTACGACACCTATTTTAATATACAGAACGAATTGGCAGTTGCCTACCGCATTTGGCGCAACCAAGCCGCCTTGAGCATATATCATAGAAGCTACGAACAGTGCTCTCCGCAGCAAAAAGACCAGATACGCACTATCTGTCCGCAACGTATTGTGGAAGCAGAACATACTGCTGACGCAGGGAAAGGAGGACAACCATGATTTATCGCAACCATCATCGTGGCATTCCGGGGCTGAATACAGCCTCCCTACCCGACCTGATTTTCACCGTGTTATTTTTCTTTATGATAGTGACACACATGAGAAAGCTGACCGTAAAAGTGAAATATAGAGTGCCACAAGGTACGGAATTGACCCGATTGACAAAGAAATCAGCTGTGAGTACCATCTATGTTGGCCGCCCTGTATCGGCAGATGGGGTGACCACAGAGGCTGGTACACGTCTGCAACTGAATGATAAGGTGATTACAATCGGTGAAATTGTAGACTACTTATCGGCCGAGAAAAACCGAATGTCGAGCGAAGACCGTACACTTATGACGATATCGTTGCGAGCCGATAGGAACACTCCGATGCACATCATATCGGAAGTTAAACAAGCATTAAGACAAGCAGATGTACGTAAAATCAACTATTCTGCAACAAAAAAGAATAGTAAATAATTAAAAAATCTAACGATTTAAAACAAAACTGTAATTAAAGTTGCAAAACTCATACATTCGTATTAACTTTGCAACCAAATTAAAAAATAATCAATGTCACATCATCATTTGGACTCACTAGACAAGAAAATCCTTCGTCTTGTTGCTGAAGATGCTCGCATTCCATTCTTGGAAGTAGCACGAGCATGCAACGTTAGCGGAGCAGCTATTCATCAACGTATGCAGAAACTCGCTAATGTAGGAGTATTGAAGGGCTCACAGTACATCATTGAGCCTGAGAAAATTGGGTATGAGACCTGCGCCTATGTAGGACTATATCTGAAAGATCCGGAGTCGCACGACAAAGTAATAGCCGCCTTGAAGAAGATTCCTGAGGTGGTAGAATGTCATGCTACAACCGGTGCTATGGACTTGTTTATCAAGCTATATGCGCACAACAACCATCATCTGATGCAGATTATCCACGACAAGTTACAACCTTTGGGCTTGGCACGTAGCGAGACTACCATCTCGTTCAGCACTCCCATAGACCGTCAGTTGCCTATCACGAATTTCCCACAGACTGCAGAAGACGAAGAGGAAGACGAGGTATAAAAATTATACACGGACATATTCTAAGAAAGCGAAGGCGTAATGAGCGTCTTCGCTTTTTTCGTATTGAGAGATGGAGACGAGTTTAAAATCAGATTCAAACAGTGGGAAAAAAGTATCTGCATACATCGGTCGGTCGTCAACAATGGTGAGATAGAGACGTTGCGCCATCCCAATAGTCTGCTCATAAAGTTCAGCTCCACCTATTATATATATATACTCATCTTCCGCACAATGCTCCAATGCCATCTCTAATGAGGCATATACCTCGCTATCGGGCAAAGTTTGAAGCTGTCGGGAAAGCACAATATTGCGTCGACCGGGCAATGCACCGTGGGGTAAAGAGTCGTAAGTGCGTCGTCCCATAAGGATGGTATGCCCCATGGTAAGCTGTTTAAACCGAGCCATATCAGCTTTGATATGGTAGAGTAATTGGTTGTTCAGCCCGATAGCTCGATTTTTTGAAAGACAAGCAATAATATTAATCATCATGTAGATAGATGGCGTGAGTGTTCTCTTCGGGAATATGGCTGCTCTTGATACGCCACTCTTGCGGATAAAGATTGTTGGCTCGGTTACCTATATTCTTCACAAATCCGAGGGGAAAATACTGATACGTGAGCAACACAAACCCTCTTGGCGTATCCGACGGCAACATAATGGCTTCCTTACGAAGATAAGATAAGGCGGTCGACTCGTCAATCTCAACACGCGGAAAAGCGTCTTGACAGAGCGCAATATTCAACGCCAACGACTGGTCAGGGATGATGTCCCGTCCTTTTTGTGTACCAATCGTTACACCGGCATGAATCACTTTCAAGGCTTTTACGGCCAAAGAATAAAGCCCATACCATGCCGTTGGAATGGCACGAACCTGTCCTTTATTCTCTACAAAAGCAAAATCGCCTTGCAACCAATGCTCTATTCCTTTGACAGTATCATTCTTCTTGGGAGCTTTTTGCTGTTTCTTATTCGCTTCATCAGCCTCTACGGGCTTACGGAGCACGGCCATAAAGAGGCCTTCACTACGCGTTTTACCCGGAATAAAACGATACATAGGGCGGTCATCTACCAACGAACCTGTGATATTCCAATCATCATTAATTGCAACAGGGAGTATTTCGGCTTCCAATTCGGCGATGATAGCATTCACATTCTCTTCATCTTCACGGCTGTTAAAGGTGCAAGTGGAATAGATGAGCAATCCTCCCGGCTTCAAACAAGGCCATATATCGCGAATAATATCAAGCTGCAGAGTTTGGCATTTATCCACATTCTGTAAGCTCCATTCACCGATTGCACCCTCATCTTTGCGAAACATGCCTTCTCCGGAACATGGTACATCGGCCAAAACAACGTCAAATGAGATACCCACCTTACGATAATCACGCGGATAGTTATTGGTAACGATGCAGTCAGGATGACCAAATTTTTGTATATTCTCAGCCAGAACATTAGCTCTAACATGCATCGGCTCATTGCTGAAAAGTACACTTCCGGCTGGTAAAGCGGCTCTGGCAACGGTCGATTTGCCTCCCGGAGCAGCACAAAGGTCCAACATAGTAACCGGCCGATGAATATATTGGCGCATCACGAGGTCTAAAAACATAGATCCCGCTTCCTGTACATAGTAGGCACCGGAATGAAGTAAGGGGTCAAAAGTGAAGTTTGGACGCTCTTGAAGGTACACTCCTTGCTCACACCAAGGCACTTGCCCATCGGCCAAAGGAACAGAAACATTGTACCCACTGGTCTTCAAAGGGTTCAAACGAATGCTTGTCGGCGGCGTATCTTCAAGCCCTTTTTGGAGTATTTGATATAATTCATCTCCCATCAGGGTACGTGTATGCTGCTCAAACTCTTGTGGTAAATTCATTCTCTGCGCTTCTTTTCGTGCGAAAATAGGTATAATTTCCCGCATTACCAACTTTTTTTATTACTTTGCAACCAAAAGAGTTGTTCTGTCGTCTAACTATCAGAAAAAGAACAAAAAAGCTATATGAAAAAGTATCTTATCGCAATTACAATGATGTTAGCAGTAGGTACAGCCGTGCTTCCGGCCGCTCCAAAACATCGACACCAACATCAATCCACGCTCGTTGCGCCCACCGACAGTGCCAAACAAGGTATTGAGGCTTACTCAGATACCACATCTGTCACAGCAGAAGCAGTCGACTCAACAGACAGTTATTACTCTGTGGCGCCGAATTCTGCCGAAGATGATGATTCCAACATATCTCCCTTTGAACGTACAATGTCCAAACCTTGGTTCATCATCCCCGCTATTTTCTTTGGATTCTTAATCGCCATAGCCCCCTTTCTCCTATTCGCATGGGTCATCTATTACCTCATTAAGCGTCATAATGACAAGATTGCACTGGCTGAAAAGTCTATGGCTATGGGACAACCTTTACCCGAAGTGATACGCACTGCGACCAAAACAGATAACGAATATCAATGGCAACGCGGCATACGTAACTGCTCTATCGGCCTTGGATTAGCACTTCTATTTGCTTTCTTGGGCGCAAAAGAGTTGGTAGGTATCGGATTTTTGATTCTATGTATGGGTGCCGGACAAATGTTGATGGCTCGTACACGTGCTAGAAAAGACCAAAACGACCATTTCGAAGACCAATCCTTGTAAAGCCGGTGAAAGCACTTGACGACATCTCTCTCGTTACGCAGGTGGCTGTTTTCCACAACCGTAAAGCCTTCGACAGACTCGTTGTGAAATATCAGTCACCTATACGGCGTTTCTTTCTGAACCAAACGATGGGAGACAGTCAGCTTAGTGATGACCTAGCACAGGATACTTTCTTAAAAGCCTACACACATATTACGCAGTTTCAAGGCACAGCCAACTTCTCGACATGGCTCTATCGCATTGCCTACAACACTTTCTACGACTACGTAAGACGTAATAAAGCGACCGAGGAGTTGGATATTCCGAGTGTCAACAAACGTAACTCGGAGTCAATGAATAACAATTTAAGAATGGATATTTACCAAGCTTTGGCCATTCTCTCACCTTCAGAGCGCACTTGCATCACCTTGCAATTGATGGAAGGACAAAGCATTGAGCAGATAGCAAAGATTTCGGGAATGGCTGAAGGCACCGTAAAGTCCCATCTATCTCGCGGAAAACAGAAACTCACAACTTATCTTAAACAGAATGGATATGACGGAAAATGATGATAAACTACTCATACAGTTCTTCGAAGAAAACCGCCAAGAAATAGAAGATAGAGGCTTTTCGAGGCGCGTCATGAGACAAGTACCGAAGCATTCGCTTTGGTTCAACCGACTATGGACAGCATTTTGGTCATTGGCCGGAGCCACCCTATTCATCCATGCCGATGGATTCAAATGGTTCAAAACATTCTTTACCAACCTTAGCGGTGACCTTTCGGGCACCTTCGTGTCGCTTTATACGTCGGCAACCATCTCGCCGTTGTACGTCTATATCGGCATTATGACCCTTGTCATTGTGGGGTGTTACAACGTCGTAACCAGCGAATATTAGAAATAGAAATCATCATCTGAGACCTTTTCAGTGGCTTTCTTCATATTCTTCTCTGCATCTTCTTTGAGTTTTCCTTGCTCATCCAGCAGACCGTAAGTGGTTCGTAGCACACGGAATTCCGTGCGTCTATTGAGTTGATTGCATATCTCTTGTTGTGCTTTATCCATTGTTTTGATAAAGTCTTCGGTCAATACATCACCCACTTTCAACCATGCATACTTCTCCACATTCTTCCTCTTAACCATCTTGGGTTGCGATTTCCCGTAACCAACGGCCGTCAAACGGTCTTTGGCAATACCGCGACTGATGAGATAATCCACCACCGTTTGCGCACGACGTTGTGACAAATCCCTGTTATATTCGGCACTTCCACGATAATCACAATGCGCTGCTAGCTCAATGATAACGTGCGGATTTTGATTCAACAAACCTACCAACTCGTCCAAAGCTTTCGAAGATTCGGGACGAAGGGTGGCTTTATCCAAGTCATAGAAGATATTATCTATAAGCACAGGAGCCGTAATCGAAGCCAAAGGGAACTGCAATATGTACTCTTTCGACTCTTCCACAGTCCCCGTACTGAGCGCTTCTTGATGATTCAGATAGCCCTTACACGTTGCCAACATCACATAGTCTACATTCGGCTTCAGCGTTTCCGTGAACGAGCCATCTCCTTTTACACTTAGTTTCTTATTTGTTCCATCGTTTCCTACCAAATAAACTTGTGCGGCAGGAAGCTCATATCCATCCATCTCATATACCCATCCTTTCATCGTCTGAGTAATTTCCGGATTCTCAAACGAGTAGATATGATCCCATCCATGCCCATCATTGCGATTGGAAGAGAAATATCCACGATTGTGATTTCCTTCAAACGTCATCCCGAAATCATCTTCTTGACTATTTAACGGATAGCCGGGATGCTCCAACACATAACCTTTCTGCCGGTCGGGATGGGCGATATAAATATCCAATCCTCCCATTCCCGGATGCCCATCTGACGAAAAATACAAGTCGCCATTGGGGCGGAACGTAGGGAATTCCTCGTTTCCGGGGGTATTGATGGGCTCACCAAGATTCTCCACCCCCCCCATTCCATTGGCTGATAAACGCACGCGCCAAATGTCAAGTCCGCCTTTTCCTCCCGGCATATCAGACGTAAAATAGAGCCATTCGCCATCAGGCGAGATGGCAGGATGAGCAAAAGCCGACAACGTATCCCTACTAATGTTGAGCACTTCAGCCTTACTCCAATTGGCATCTGAACGATTAGAGGTCACAAGCTGAGCATAACGAGACGACGACGGACTCGTCGTACACTGCGTGAGATACATCACTCGGCCATCGGGAGAGAAGCAACAAGCTCCTTCATCATAAGCGGTATTCAAGCTACCACCCGCCACTTCGGGTTTACTCCACTTCCCTTTATCATCTTTCTGTGAAAAGAAAATATCGCCGGGCTTCGTTCCTGTGATACCACTCAATTCGTTTCCAACCGCATCACTACGCGTAGACGTGAAATAAAGTTGGTCGTAATTGTCACCAAAAAGCATGGGAGAATAGTCGTCACGGCGAGAGTTGAATAAGTCGACACGACGCACTCGATACCTACTACCATCTTTTTTCCATTGTAAAGCATGCTGTGCCGAGAACAAACCATTGCGTGCCAACACATCATCGGGCAACGTATCGAGTACCAATTGAAACTCTGCGGCAGCCGCTTTATAATCTCCGATTTTCAATAGTTGCCGCGCTAAGGAAAGACGCGTGTGTATATTACCTTTCCCATAACGCAATGCATTGCGATAAGCCGATGTAGCTCGTGATGCCTCATTTATCTTTTCGTAGCACACCGCCATCTTCAAGGCTCGCTCGCCTCGCTTAGTTCGGTCTTTTGGAGGGGTTTTCTGGTAAGCTGAGCGAAACTCTCTGGCAGCATCATGATACTCCCCTAGCGCCAAATAAGTCTCACCTCGGCGCATGTTTCGATCTACCCCGCACGATAAACACAGGGCTGCAAAAAATAATATATATGGAAAAAACTTTCTTTTCATGTTGATGTCAATCAACAACATCAACGCAATAAAAGCCTATTTATTGTCAAAAGGAAAACGGAAAGTACAACCACTCTTCCAGTTACTGCATCCATAAGCAGCCTTCCCTTTTATGATTTGTCCCTTTCCACACACCGGACAAACCTGCCCGATAATGCTGTCATCGGCCTTCAAGCTAGCTTGTTGTGCAGTCGATTCTTTCTTTGAAGCACGTTTCTTTCTTGGCTTAGCTTCGGTTTTCTTAGTAGTTGAGGCCTTCTTGGCAGGCTTTTCATCCACCGTCACCGTTACTCTTCGCATGCTATTATCGCACAGTACGTTGTAGACAATTGCTGAAATCTGCTCTTTCAACTCATTGATAAATTGCCCAGCATCATACTTTTGGTGCTCTATATCGCGCAATTTCTTCTCCCAAATACCCGTCAGTTCACAACTCTTCAGCAGTTCTTCGTGAATTGTATCAATTAATTCGATACCTGTAGGAGTTGCTACCAGTCGCTTACGTTCCCTCCGTATGTAGTGTCGTTTGAACAAAGTTTCGATAATTCCGGCACGAGATGAGGGACGACCGATACCGTTCTCTTTCAAAGCAGCACGCAGTTCCTCATCTTCCACAAACTTTCCAGCAGTCTCCATAGCCCTCAACAGCGACGCTTCATTATAATACGGTGGAGGTGTAGTCGATTTTTCCGTCAGTGTAGGTGTATGTGTTCCGCTCTCCCCTTTCACGAATGTAGGCAGCGTTCGTTCCTCATCTTCTTTCTTATTCTCGTCTTCTTCCACAATTTGTACATCCTTTGTATACACCGTACGCCACCCCGGAGAGAGGATTTCTTTACCCGTTGCCTTGAATTCTATATCGTCTACCTTGCCTAATACTGTCGTAGTAGAAAACTTACAATCGGGATAAAACACACTGATAAACCGTTTGGCAATAAGATCGAACACGTTTTGTTCCAACTGAGTAAGCCCACTCGGCACCACACCGGTAGGAATAATAGCGTGGTGGTCGGTCACTTTCGACGTATCAAACACCTTCTTCGACTTCATCAACTTCTGCCCACCGATGGGTTTTATGAGCGATGCATAGACTGGTTGCGAATCTATTTTCGTTTGAAAAAGACCATTTAAGATACTTGGACATTTCGGATAGATGTCGTCACTCAGGTATTGTGTGTCTACACGCGGATAGGTAGTATATTTCTTTTCATACAAACTCTGAATGAGGTTGAGCGTCATCTCGGCCGAATACCCAAACTTACGGTTACACTCTACTTGCAAAGAGGTAAGATCAAACAAATGAGGTGGAGCCTCAGAACCTTTCTTCTTGGTAACATCCATAACTACGAACGGCTTACCATCTATAACAGAAAAGGCCTGTTCGCCTTCTTCTTTCGAAGTAAACTTGCCTTTAGTGGCAGTAAACTGAGTATCCCTATAAATCGTAGCTAGAACCCAATAAGGTTCAGGTTTGAAGTTATCGATTTCTTTCTGACGGTTCACAATAAGCGCCAAAGTCGGTGTTTGTACTCTTCCGATACTCAAAACTTGGCGGTTCTGCCCATATTTCAACGTATAAAGCCGCGTAGCGTTCATGCCCAACAACCAATCCCCGATGGCTCGCGAAAGCCCTGCTAAATAGAGAGGTTGATAGAGTTGTTGGTCTTTCAAGTCGGCAAAACCTTGTTTGATGGCCTCATCGGTCATAGAAGAAATCCACAATCGCTTCACCGGGCACTTCACTCCGGCTTTTTGCATCACCCATCTTTGTATCAATTCTCCCTCTTGTCCGGCGTCACCACAGTTGATAATCTCGTCGGCCTGTTGGTAAAGTCGCTCCACAATCTTAAACTGTTTGCGAATACCATCGTCTTCAATAACTTTTATACCAAATCGCTCCGGTATCATAGGGAGTGCAGCTAAACTCCAATGTTTCCAATTTTCATGGTAGTCATTGGGCTGTTTCAGTTCGCACAAGTGACCAAAAGTCCACGTAACTTGATAGCCATTACCCTCCATATAGCCATCTTTTGAGGAGTTGGCACCAAGGATTCGGGCAATGTCTCTAGCCACACTGGGTTTCTCTGCAATACAAACAATCATGCGTTTTCGTTATGGAATTGTTAGGCAAAGGTACAAAGAAAATCCGAAAACAGACAGAGACAACATGCTAGTTTCAATAACCTATCGGTTCGGGAGTAAGCAATACAATATGCCGATGGGCTGGATGCGACATACGTTGAATCGTGATATAATTGCAAATGGAATCGGGCGACTTGCAGTCGTGGCACATACCGTCTACTTGACAAGGTGTCTTGAAATCGAAACGAGCCATATTGGTAGGTGCAGCCGTAGACCGAGCGCGTTTCATCGCAGCATCCACGTCCTGACAAACTTTATTCAAACTCACTACAAGTATGACATGGTCTGCCCCCCACATGATAGCAGCTACACGGTTACCATTACCATCTACATTGACAAGCACGCCATCTTCGGTCATGGCATTGACGCTGGCCAAATAGAAATTACATTCAAAAGCATTGCGATAAATGCGCATTTTATCTTCCTGCGTAGTCACATCGTCACGATCATACACCTCATAGTTTCCATTCTTAAGCATCATTGTGATGCCTGTATCTCGAATAGACATAGAGCCACCCCATGACACTGAACTACCTTGAGGGATGAGTTGGCGTACCTGTTGTAACAAACTTTCGCGGTCGGAACAATAATATGCGTCGTAATGACGACGTTGAAGATTCTTAATCAACTTGTCGGCTAATCGCTGATTTCTTAATTCTTGAGTTGTCATGTTTTTGTATCTGATGTTAGCAACAAAGTTAATCATTTGGCAGGAAAGATGAGACGAAATCATCAGGAAAACACCTTTTGTCTCCAACTCGGTAACCTATCAATCGGAAAATATCAACACTTAGGAGCAACCAAGAAACTTATAAACTCAAGAAATATAAGAAGTCATCCTCCACCTCATCTACTTGTTTCCTCGTTTACTGGTCAACTACCAGACTGCCAAGCCCTTGCAGCAATGCTGCAAAGGCTAAACAAAAAAACTGCGGAGGCTTGGCAGCATTGCTGTTGAGCCTCCGCAGTAAATTATAAAAGAATGGATAAAATGACAAATTAACTGGTTAACCGGTTCAAGAATGCCACAGTTACACCAACCCTAAGTGTATCAAAGCCTTCGAGAAGCCATCATCGTCGACATCGGCCGTAACATATTGAGCCTCAGCCTTGACATAATCGGCCGCATTCCCCATCGCCACTCCGATACCGGCACGCTTAAGTATGGGTATATCATTGCCACCGTCGCCCAGCGCAACCGTATGGTTGATATCGAAGCCTTCGCTCTCTGCCATGCGTTCCAAGCCGTATCCTTTATCTATATGTCCTGCCGTGATGTCAATAAATTCAGGATGCCAACGTCCCGGCTCACAACTTTTAAGTTGCGGAATCAATCGGGCTTCCTGCTCAGCCGTGACAAACGGAGTCATCTGCAAAATAGGTTCGCCCTTGATATCATCCATTGTGAGGTCGAAGTTCAAAGCATCCACCTTCAAATCATCGCAGAAAATTCGCTTTACGCAAGGCTTGTTGTTATAGACAACGAGTGCTTGCTTACTAACCATAATAACGGCATAGTCCTGTCGGTCGGCATCAGCCAGCTGCGTACAAACATCCTCTTCAGCAATGGCATTGATGTTAACAAGCTTGTCACCCACGAAACAATGGGCACCATTAGTGGTGATATAGCCATCTATTAAATGGCTGATAGCACCAAGATTGGTAATGATAGGCACCGGACGCCCCGTAGATATATAGAAGCGATGACCGTTTTGGCGGGCAGCAGTGATAGCTTCTACAGCAGAACGAGGTATCTCGTGGGTAGTGAAACTGACGAGAGTACCATCTATATCAGAGAATATGGCGTATTTATCTTTTATCTTCTTCAATTTGAAAAACAGTTTTATCTAAGGAAATCTTGGTAAACCCGCGCAATGCGTTCATATCCTTGGGCATTAGGATGGAGTCCATCTACAAACAAAGATTCATCAATATGCCCATCAGGTGTCGTAAGTTGCTTGGTCACATCAACCACATCCACATCCGTATGGTTGGACAATCGCGCTTGTAATAAGTCGTTGAGATGTTGTAAGCGAGCCTCCTGTCCACGACGAGGATAGATTTTTACGACGTGAATGCAAGCTTGTGGCTGCAACTTCTGAATGAGATTGACCAAACCTTCGATACCATCTACAATCTCTTCATCGGTGTTATAGCCAATATTATTCGTCCCGGCCATCATGAAGATGTGGCGCGGTGAGATGTTATCAAGTTCTCCATGATAGAGTCGCCAAAATATGTTTTCAATGCGATCCCAACCATATCCCAAATTCGTCACCTTGCGCTTACCAAACAATTTCTTCCATGCTTTATCGCCACGATGTATAGGTGCAGCAGGTTCTCCAGCCCAATAATGCGTAATAGAATTACCGATGAGTACCACATCGGGCTTTACTTGGCGATTACGCTGCATGATTTCATAATGACGCTGCGACCAGTTGTAAAAGGCTTGGTCGCGAGTTTGGCGCACCGGCATGAACTTCTTCATCGGTTGATAATCCAATATCTCAGAGATCTTTTTCGTATATGCTTCGGCATAATGGCGCATTCCAATATCGTTGGCATGCACTCCATCAATCTGAGAATCTAGATCTGAATTAACGCCTAACTCGTCCTTGGTCAGATAGTACAGTCCTTTCACTCCTTCACGTTGCAACTGTAAATAAGCAGCTTTAAGTCGACTGTTCAGCAACTCTACTTCCTTCTTCTCTGAATGAACGACTAGATAGTTGTTATAACCGCAATGCTCAACAAGTAGAATGGGGGCATCCGATTTGCTACGAAGCGTATTTACCCCCTCTCGCAAAAGGTTCATGATAGAATCATTAGCCGTCATATTGGGCATACAATCAATGATGAAAAGACGAGCATTGATTTCTGAAAGAGCATTGAACATTGCTTTTTCAAGACGACCATTGCCCGAAAAAGCCAAATTATAAAGGGGTAAATCGAGTTGACGTTGTACTATATTCGTCCAAGCCATACCCGGACGAGAAGCTGAAGCGCCTTGACCAATAGACGTACCATATACTACGATGGGACGTTCTGTGGATGTTGGCAAGAATTCAAACTTGCTATTCTGTGGCACACCAATCTGGAGTGAGTCGACAGTATTATAAAGTGGGAGATATAAACGATACTCACGCCAAAGTCCACCGGGATAAGTCAAGCCACGATAATGAAAGTCTACCGACTGAGAAGAAATACGATTGTTGGCAAAACATGAACAAGGAAGCGGAGTTCCATCCTCATCAAAAGAATAAAGATCAACTCCACTCGTAGCTATTGTCACCACATTAGGCAACTGTAATGGGCCGGATACCTTATAATGAATATTGATTTCAGGGGCATCACTGATGAATTCTATATAAAGACCGGCATTGTTTTGTGACAAATTCCACAAAGGTTTGCGCAACGAGGGTTTGAAACGTTCGGGCATACGTTGGTAACTTTTGCCGATTTCAGCATTCCATGCACGCCCTTGAATCAGCAGAGTGTCACCACTAACAGGTGAATACCATTTTGTTTGAGCAGCTCCTGAAAATGTCAAAAGAACCAAACAAACAAGTGAAGTAAAAAGTCTTTTCATGATTAAAGTTCATTTTCTTTGTCGCAAAGATAATGCTTTTCCGACTTATAAACATTATATTTTAACACGTATTCACCGCATTAAACAACTTGACAATGCCTACATGTATAAAATACAAAGCCATTCCTACCCTCTGTCTACGAATAATTGACTACTTTTGTCCTATATAACAAGGACGATATGAAAGAAAAACTATGGAATGGTAACTACCTAAAAGCGATGGTAGCCAATTCAATGATATACTTCGCATTCTACATATTGACACCTCTACTGCCTATCTTTTTAAGCGAACGATTTGGTGCTACGAAGGATATCATTGGCATTATACTGTCTGGCTACACCATTGCTGCCCTGCTCACGCGCCCCTTCTCCGGTTTCATCGTAGACAGTTTTTCGCGCAAAAAGGTGCTAGTGATATGCTTTGCACTATTTTTCGTCTTCTTCGGAGGATACATCGCAGCTTCGACTTTGCTCATGTTTGCCATCATCAGAACTCTGCATGGCGGACCATTCGGAGCTGTAACAGTGGCTAACAGCACGGTAGCCATCGACGTTTTACCATCGAGTAGGCGTAATGAAGGAATTGGATTCTATGGTTTAAGCAATAATCTTGCCATGGCGATAGCCCCTTCTGTAGGCATCTACATCTATAAATATCTGCAAGATTTCACCATTCTTTTTTGGATAGCATTATTCTTTGCGTTGATAGGATTGTGGGTTGCGTCGTCTATTCAAGTCCCAACAAAGCAGATAGTACGCCGTAAAAGACAATTATCCTTAGACCGTTTCTTCCTCATTAGAGGTTGGTTAATGGCAGTCAACATAGCCTTCTTCGGATTCTGTTTTGGCGTTTTGAGCAACTATTTAGCTATTTATAGCAAAGAAACAATGGGTATTACCGGTGGCACAGGAACCTATTTTGCCATCTTATCTATAGGACTCTTCGCATCAAGATTGCAAGGAGCAAAAGCTTTACGACGTGGTTTGCTGACACAAAATGCAGCCGAAGGCATGTTACTATCAATGGTTGGATACACGCTCTTTGCCGCTTTTCCCAATGTAATCGGTTATTATGGGTCGGCCATCCTCATCGGATTAGGCAATGGACACATGTATCCTGCATTTCTCAATATGTTCATCGCTGTAGCCAGACATGATGAACGAGGTACTGCTAATTCCAGTATTCTCACGTCATGGGATGCCGGTTTCGGGATTGGAATATTACTTGGAGGAGTCGTTGCCGAATATTTAGGCTATTCAGCAACCTTTTGGATGGTCGCCATCGCACAAACTTCAGGCGTCATCTTATTTTTTACAGCTACCAAAAAGTTCTTTGAACAGCATAAAAGAGAGGAAGAATAGTTTCCTTAGAAAACTCGTCTTATCTTTATCATACAGAATAATCGCAAGAAGAACCTTACACCGTTATCTCTCCGCTACCAAAACAACGATGATGGTTTTCATCGTAAACCACACAGAATTGTCCCGGTGCCACACCATGAATAGGCTTCTCTGCACGCACCAAATACATTCCGTTATCCATCTTTTCCATCACAGCTGGATGGTATTCGGGAGTATGACGAATCTTAAATGTGACCATTTTCATTTCCACGGGCTTCGTCAAGAAATGGAAATCATGCACCTTAAACTCTTGCTTATAGGCAGTCTTAGGATCATACCCCTTACTCACATAGAGCACATTCTGCTCTACATCTTTCTTCACAACGAACCAAGGACCACCTCCGAAACCCAATCCGTGGCGCTGACCGATGGTATGAAACCACAGTCCACGGTGTGTTCCTATCTTCTTACCGGTCTCTAATTCGAGTACATCGCCTTGCTTTTCGCCTAGGTAACGACGCAAATATTCGTTGTAATCTATCTGTCCAAGGAAGCAGATACCCTGCGAATCCTTTCTTTTAGCATTGATAAGATGCTCTCGTTCGGCAATCTGTCGAACCTCATCTTTTACATAATGTCCGATTGGGAAGATGGCTTTCTTCAGTTGCCAATCGTATATCTGAGCCAAAAAGTCGGTTTGATCTTTCACCGGGTCGGGACTTGTAACAAGCCATTTCTCCCCATCTATAATTTCAGTCTGTGCATAATGCCCCGTAGCAATGAGGTCGTAGTCGTGTCCACGCTTCTCATCGAAAGCACCAAACTTTATCAGTCGATTACACATCACATCGGGATTGGGCGTATAGCCAGCCTTCACCTTGTCCATAGTGTACTTGGTTACTTGGTTCCAATACTCATGATGGCAGTCTATAACTTCCAATTTTAGGCCGTAACGAGCTGCTACTGCCGTTGCCATTTCCAAATCTTCTTCCGATGAGCAATCCCATTCTTCCTGCTCTTCCGGTCCAATTTTGATATAGAAACAGTCGGGCTTCAGTCCCTTAGTGGCCAATTCATAGACCACTACACTGCTGTCTACGCCGCCCGAAAGCAGCACAGCTATCCGCTTATCCTTGAGTTCTGATAAATCCATGGTGCAAAGATACTAATTTCTCGAGGCTTCTGCAATCTATCTATAAGATTCTATAGAAGGCTATTACAAGAATACTTTCTTCTCCATCTCTTATTCATAGAGCACCTTTAAATTCACTCCGCCGGTAGATTGATTACCTAAAACAGACTTTCCAATTCTATTTTCAATCCAAGTTTTCAACTTTTCTCTACTCATATCCGGCATTCTTTTCGTGGTTCCAACAACGGCTATAATCAGCCTTTGAGGCTTAATGGTATCAGCACTCACCTCTAACGAAGAAGACATACTTAAACTATGAACCTCCGGAAACAATATATGCATTTCGCTACACATCTGTTTACTCAGCCTTTCATACCGCGTATATTGCTCTAGTTTTCCCGTCAATTCCTCGTTTTCTTGCGTTTGCTTCTCTAACAACTGTACTTTCTCAGACTCAGTATCCGTAGCTTGTAAACCTGCGACAGCCCGTAAACTATCTGATACAGAGCCTTGAATTAACTTCAATTTATATCCAGTCAATGCCGGATAGGCTATCATCGACTGCTTAGCCAATGCTATCACGGAGTCACTCAATGTCTTACCGACTACCACAACACGCAAAGTACTGTCAGCTCCTACATTACTTGTCACCACCTGCGAACCCTCCCAACGTAACCGGTCGTGTACAAAAGAGTTTACTTGTGTCTTGAAATAGCTCTCTCTAACGATGTTCCATGTCATGAAAGCAGCCGGTATCATCGTTACAACAATGATTCCAACTATCCAGCGTTGTACGATGGTGGCACGGCGGTCATTATCAAATGTACGGGGTGTAAACTTCATGAAACGCACTCCAATCCATGTTGCCGACGCTATAAAAACGGTATTGATAAAATACAAGAAGAAAGCTCCGGCAAAGTAGGCTAGATTCCCCGAAGCAATACCAAAGCCTGCAGTACAAAGCGGTGGCATTAAAGCTGTGGCAATAGCAACACCCGGTATCACATTTCCCTTATCTTTAATACTCAACGCTATCACCCCGGCCACACCACCAACAAAAGCTATCAACACGTCGTACAACGTAGGTGAAGTACGTGCCAACAACTCCGATTGCACTTCATGATAAGGTGATAACATAAAAAAGATGGTGGCAGTAGCGATACTAATAATTGTAGCTACCAGATAATTCTTAAACGCCCGGCGCAGTAACAAGAGATCGCGAATCCCTACAGCCAACCCCATGGCAATAATAGGTCCCATCAATGGAGATATAAGCATGGCTCCGATAATAACGGCCGTAGAATTTACGTTGAGTCCTAACGATGCTATGAAAATAGCACAGATAAGAATCCAAAGCGAAGCCCCTTTAAAAGAGGCACCTCCGGATATACGTTCTATGGTCTCTTCACGACTGCTTAAGTCGTCTTTCAAATTAAAATAGTCTTGAATATTCATTTTGTATTACGTTATTTTACAAAGATAACGCACACGAGCGCAATGAAAGTTTACTTTCAATTTGCCGAGTGCGGCTTAGCTTCTACAAAGATAACGTTTTTTCATCTCATACACATCTATTCATTATCTTATTATGATTTTAGACTACATTCTTAATAAAATAAGCAGTAACAACCGTCCACTCTCGGCCTATATTTATTATTTTGTATTCAAAACCAATTATATACACCATGAATACAAACAACTGTATCATCACAAACGGATTAGCACATGCAAGAAAATCTACTTGCATGGCGATTCTATTTATTCCAAGCCGTGATATGATAAAGACTGTTTATCTCTGTTAATATCCTTAAACTACAGTTTATATATAATAAGGTGCAATACCTCGTATCAGTGTTTTTGTGTTAAAAAACATATTTCTCGTGTAACATCTATCGCTTTTTCATCGTCTTGTAGACAGTATTTACAAAACAATAGGATTAATTTTTAAGGATTATGAAAAAGAAAATTATGATGGCTTTTGCAGCTGCATTGATAGCTGTTTCAGCAAACGCACAAGTGTATTTAGGTGGTAACTTTGGTATCGCATCTTCTAAATTGGCAGGTGGCGAAAGCGTTACTACGTATGCGGTGTTGCCCGAACTGGGTTACAATGTCAACCGCGACTGGGCTGTAGGTACCACTGTCGGCTTCGGAAAGGGCGACCCTGTCTCTATCGAAGACAACAGCAGAAACTACATCACCGTATCTCCGTATGCACGTTATACATTCTTCCACAGCAAGATGGTCAACGTATTTGTTGATGGTGGCTTTGGTTATACACACTACAACAACGCCGGTACTGCTGCTCCTTCTATCAATGAGTGGAACGTAGGTGTAAAACCGGGTGTGGCATTAAACCTGAATCCGAAGTTCAGCTTTGTGGCTCACGCAGGTTTCTTGGGCTGGAAATCACAGAAATACGACGGTGCCGACAAGAGCAGCAATGCTTGGGGAGCCAATCTCGACGGCAACAACGTAACACTAGGTTTCTACTATAACTTCTAATATTCAATCAGAAAAGCTTATAAAGGTCAAAGAGAGGGCATACCAAATCCCTCTATAAACAAAATATGAGCAAAATATAAGAATCGAGATGAAGTCTTAGCTTCATCTCGATTCTTTATTTATAGGAGTAATACCTTCTGATACTAAAACAATAAAATTACCAAATTCTTCAACTGATATATAACTACATTATTGACTATAAAAAACGTTTAACTCATCATAAAGGCAAAAAGATACACATTACCCGTAAAAATATACTAAAGAAACGCGGATGATGGCGGTATCAATATATTAGGAGGAAGAACTCCTGAATCATCAGATGACTTGAG
>NZ_JRPT01000045.1:0-37150 GCF_000762865.1 Prevotella sp. S7 MS 2
CAAACATGGTACAAAGCATGGCCAACATCACCAAAGAGGTGGCTACATGGCTTCCATCCCACTTCACGCTGCCCTGCACGAGAAAGGAGATGGTGCCCAAAACGACACCAGCAATCACCATCGGATGCAAACGGATGAGTCGGCGTTTACAAAATTCACCTATCGACATGCGATTCCAACGGTCGTCGTAAGCATAACCGATAACGAAACCGGAAAGGATGAAGAAGAAAGGAACGGCCAAATAACCGTGGTTCCAAATCTGATCGGAGGGACTAGTAGCAAATCCTTCAAACAGATGGTAGATTAAAACCATGAGGGCAGCAATCCCACGCAAGCCGTCAAGAATGTCATAATGCGGTTTCGTGTCTGCAAAAGATGCAGCCGAAACGAGTTTAGTCATATTGTAGTTTGGTTTATTTCACAGGGATAGACACGAAACTTATCTCCTCGTAAGCATCGTTGATGCCATGTTCAAAGATCACCCCAACGTGATGAGCATCGAGCTTTACGATGTCAGAATAAGCCGAATGACCGGGATATATGGTCGTCATCAATTGCCAATGTCGGCCTCCATCAACACTCTTATGAATGGAAAGATTCTTTCGCTGTAACGAATGAGGATTGGAAAAAAGAAGTGTATGCTTGTTGAATGCCAAAATACTACCTTGACAGACAGGCTCTATCAAGTCGTCGTGGAACTGCATCTGCCCCATCGTCTTACCCCCATCACGGCTTAAAGCATAGGCGCGGACATGGGGATGTTGTGGATTGTAGTTGCGCATATTAAGCATCAAACGGCCATCGGACAACTCTACAACGCTGCTCTCATTGCCACCTTTCTCTTCTACAAGGCCACCTAAATGCCACGTCTTACCGGCATCGTCTGAATAAATAAGATGAGAATTATAGGTATTATCGCCCAAAGAAGAGTGATTGGCAGGCACAACCAAGCGCCCACGATGCGTATATCGCAACTGTATACCATGGCAAGGACCAGTGGCATACCATCCCCACGCAGGCGATTTCACGCTATCGGTAATCTCCTTAGGGGCCGACCAATGTCGTCCATCGGGCGTAGACGTAAGCACATAAACGCGACGTGGATAGCGCGAAGAGCCTGCCATCAGCTGAGATTCGGTATCTTTGCCATCGTTCCAACAACACACCAACACCACCTGCTTGCGCTGTGAATCGTAGATGGGAACCGGATTTCCGCAAACATCGTCGCCTGCATCCCACACAACAAAGAGGTCGCTCCACGTCTTCCCATTGTCTTTAGACGACTTCATCACTATATCTATGTTCCCCGTATCGGAACATCCATGACGCCGTCCTTCGGCAAATGCCAATAAATATTTAGGAGTGCGGATGATGGAAGGTATGCGAAAACAAGCATACCCAGCCTCACCACGAGAAAAAACAGTTGACAGTTGCGCACACAAAGTCAACTGTATCATGATAAACTGTATGATTAAAAAGAGCCGTTTCAAGGTTTCTGATACTTAGTTAGTTAGCCATTTCAGACATAAACTTGATTCTCACAAGTCTGATTTCATCCTCGGAATAGTCCTGACCTAGTTCTTTTAAGGCCGCCTCCATGCCGTCGGTCTCGCTGTCATGGAAATAGTCGTAGATATCATCTACATGGTCTTCGTCCATCACTTCTTCCAAGAAGTAGTCGATATTCAACTTCGTTCCACTGTAAACAATGGCCTCTACCTCTTCAAGCAGGGCGTCGAAATCGATGCCAAGAGCATCGGCAATGTCGTCTAACGCCACCTGTCGGTCGATATTCTGAATGATTTTCACCTTAATCATCGACTTCTTGGCCACCGTACGGACACGCAGTTCTTCGGGACGCTCAATGTCGTTGTCTTCGCAATATTGCTTGATAAGCTTCAAAAATTCGTTTCCATACCGGTTGGCTTTGCCGATACCCACCCCTTGGATGTTCTTCAACTCGTCCACACTGATGGGATACATCGTTGCCATCTGCTCCAAAGAGATGTCTTGGAAGATGACGTAAGCCGGTATTTGCATCTTCTGAGCGAGCGTCTTACGCAAATCCTTAAGCATCGAAAACAACTGAGGATCGAGCGCACATGTAGACTCTTCACCCTCATCCTCGTCATACTTGTTGAATTCATTGTCCTCTACAATCATGAAAGATTGCGGATTCTTGATGAATTTCTTGCCTGCTGCAGTAAGTTTTAGAAGCCCGTAATTCTCCACATCTTTCTTGAGATAGCCGGCTATCAAGGCTTGCCGAATCACCGGATTCCATAGTTTGGAAGCGATTTCTTCACCGGCTCCGAACTCTTCTAATTGGTCGTGCTTATGCGAAACAATGTCATCGGTACCACGACCTTTCACGAAATCGATGATATACTCTTGTCTGAAATCTTCTTTCAGAACTTTCACAGCCTTCAGAATGACCAACAATGCCGTCTCACCCTCAATCTTTGTCTTGGGATGTAGACAGTTATCACAACTATGACAGTTATCATGTGGGTACTCCTCACCGAAGTAATGGAGGAGCATCTTACGCCGACATACAGAAGATTCTGCGTATGCTGCGGTTTCTTGTAAGAGTTGTCGGCCGATGTCTTGCTCTGCCAATGGCTTGCCTTCCATAAACTTTTCGAGTTTCTGCAAGTCTTTATAAGCATAGAAAGCAATGCACATACCCTCGCCACCATCACGCCCCGCGCGACCGGTTTCTTGATAGTAGCCTTCCAAACTCTTGGGAATATCGTAATGAATGACAAACCTTACATCGGGTTTATCAATACCCATACCGAACGCGATAGTCGCCACGATGACGTCAATCTTTTCCATCAAGAAGTCATCTTGGGTCTGTGAGCGCGTCGCACTGTCTAGTCCAGCATGATAAGGTGCCGCCTTGATTTCATTGGCTAGCAACACCTGAGCCAACTCTTCAACTTTCTTACGCGACAAACAATAGATGATACCGCTCTTACCGGCATTCTGCTTGATGAAACGAATGATTTGCTTATCTATCTCTTTCGTCTTCGGACGTACTTCGTAATAAAGATTTGGACGATTGAAAGAGCTCTTAAACTCTTTCGCATCCATGATACCAAGGCTCTTCTTAATATCTGTACGCACCTTATCGGTGGCCGTAGCAGTGAGCGCTATGACTGGAGCGTTGCCGATTCTAGCAATTGTTGGACGAATATTTCGGTATTCAGGACGGAAGTCATGTCCCCATTCAGAGATACAATGTGCCTCATCTATGGCGTAGAAAGAGATTTTAATGGTTCTCAAAAACTCCACATTCTCATCCTTACTCAGCGACTCCGGCGCCACATAGAGCAGCTTGGTCTTCCCCATTCTCACGTCATCTACTACCTGTTGGATGGCAGCTTTGTTCAATGATGAGTTCAGATAGTGAGCCACTCCGCCATTCTCGCTCATGCCATTGACCACATCTACCTGATTCTTCATCAGTGCAATCAATGGAGAAATCACGATAGCTGTCCCCTCCATGATAAGAGATGGCAACTGATAACACAAGCTCTTGCCACCTCCGGTGGGCATCAATACAAACGTATCGTTACCAGCCATGAGATTACGAATGATAGCTTCTTGGTCGCCTTTGAACTTATCAAAGCCGAAGTAATTTTTCAATTGTTGGGTTAGATTAACTTCTTTCGTCATGTCAATAAGCAACTACTTATCCGAATAAGGAATGTCTTTCATTGTAAAATAGTATAAAGGACTGTAGGGACTCAGCCTTAAGCCGAGGCTAGTCCCTGCAGATGAGCCTTGTCCAACTGTGCTTTTGCATAGTCGAGTGACACTTCAAAGTTCTTCACATGTTTCGATGGAATCTCGAACATGGCATCCATGATCACCGACTCAACGATAGAACGCAGTCCACGAGCACCAAGTTTGTACTCCACAGCCTTGTCTACGATGAAGTCGAGCGTATCTTTAGCGAACGACAATTCAATGCCATCCATCTCAAAAAGCTTCACGTATTGCTTGATAATCGAGTTTTTCGGTTCTTCAAGAATGCGTCGCAAAGCATCTCTATCAAGCGGATTGAGATAAGTAAGTACCGGCAAACGACCGATAATCTCAGGTATCAAACCAAATGATTTCAGGTCTTGCGGGAGTATATACTTCATCAAATCCGTCTTATCTACGTTACGAACGTTCTGCACAGAGTTATATCCTACCACATGAGTATTCAATCGTTGCGCTATCTTACGTTCTATTCCATCGAACGCACCGCCACAAATAAATAGAATATTCTTCGTGTCTACGTGGATATACTCTTGATCCGGATGCTTACGACCACCCTGTGGAGGTACGTTTACCATCGTTCCTTCGAGCAGTTTCAAGAGTCCTTGCTGTACACCTTCGCCACTGACATCGCGCGTAATGGAAGGATTATCGCTCTTACGAGCAATCTTATCTATCTCATCGATGAACACGATACCGCGCTCAGCAGCTGGAACATCATAGTTAGCCACCTGCAACAAGCGGCTCAAAATGCTCTCAACATCCTCTCCTACATATCCTGCTTCGGTGAATACGGTAGCATCTACAATGGTAAAAGGAACGTCAAGCAACTTCGCTATGGTGCGAGCCAAAAGGGTTTTACCTGTTCCTGTGCTTCCCACCATAATAATATTGCTCTTCTCAATCTCCACTCCACTCTCGTCTTTCGGTTGTTGCAGACGCTTATAGTGGTTATAGACCGATACCGACAGATAGCGTTTGGCCTCATCTTGGCCTATGATATACTGATCAAGATATTTCTTGATTTCCTTCGGCTTCGGCACTTTCTTGAGTTTGAAGGCTTCTCCCTCCTTCTTTTCCTGAGCATTAGGAGCTGTGATGCCTGTAGACTTTACAATCTCATAGGCTTGTTGTGCACAGTTCTCACAGATGTATCCATTAAGTCCTGTAATCAACAATTTCACCTCTTTCTCACTTCTTCCGCAGAAGCTACATACCTTTTTCTGTGTTGACATCTTTGCCTTCGTTTATTTCTTACGCACAAGTACGGTATCTATCATACCATACTCCTTGGCCTCTTCCGCGTTCATCCAGTAGTTGCGATCCGAGTCTTGCCATACTTTCTCAAAGGGAGTATGCGAGTGATTTGATATAATGGTATAGAGTTCTTTTTTGAACTTCTGGATTTCCTTGGCTTCAATCTCAATATCGGAAGCCTGTCCTTGCACGCCACCAAGTGGCTGATGAATCATCACACGGCTATGAGTCAATGCCGAGCGCTTGCCTTCTTGACCGGAAACGAGCAATACGGCAGCCATCGAAGCAGCCATACCGGTACAGATAGTAGCCACATCGCTGGAGATAAACTGCATCGTATCGTAGATACCCAAGCCGGCTGTGACGCTTCCACCGGGGCTATTGATGTAAATAGAAATATCTTTTCCGCTGTCTACAGAGTCCAAATACAGCAACTGTGCTTGCAATGTATTGGCGGTATAGTCGTCAATTTCAGTTCCAAGGAAGATGATACGATCCATCATCAAACGCGAGAACACATCCATCTGTGTCACGTTCAACTGGCGTTCTTCCAAAATATAGGGATTCAAATATTGTGCCTGCGCCTTTACCACATCATCAATCATCATCCCGTTCATACCGAGATGCTTGGTGGCATACTTTCTAAAATCGTTCATTTGTTATTTTTTCCTTTCGTTTATGTAGATAAAAATAGAGGTTAACGACCCTCTTTTCAAATCTTGTAGGAACAAAGATAATAAAAAAAGTCGATAACCTCTTAATGATAAGAAGTTTTTTTATGTCGACAAATGCGAAAACTTCGCACCGACAACTTCCTTGAATTATTCTTCCATCAGTTTGTTGAAGTCGTCAAGAGAGATTTCTTTCTCATTCAACTTCACAACATTCTTCAAGACAGCACCGAGCTTACGGTCAACAGCTCTGTTCACGAAGCCATCGAGATTCTCACGCTTCTTCAACAATTCCTGAGCTCCCTGCTCGATATATTCTTCAGGAATATTGTTCATACCGTACTGTGCAAACTGAGCACGAGTGGTCTCCTTAGCCGACTCAAGTACGTCTGCATCTTCCACCTTAATATTATGTGCTGCCACCAGCTGCTCCTTAATCAAGTGCCATGTCAACTCCTTGATGCTCTGCTCATAGTTCTTTTCTACGAACTCTTCGCCACGCTCCTTGTTGTTTTGCAGCATAACGCGCTTCAACAATGCATCAGGATATTCGAGTTTACCAACTTTCTTCTCGCAGTATGCACGTACATCGAGGATAAACTTGTAATCGCTATCGGTTGCCAACTGAGCCTTCAAGCCCTCAGCAATCTTATCGCGGAACTCCTTCTCATCCTTTACTGCATCCTTACCAAAGACACTATCAAACAATTCTTGGTCTACTGCGTGCTTCTGGAAGCGCTGTATTTCTGTAATCTGATAGCTGAAATCACCGGTATGTTCGCCCACCTGTGCACGATCAATCTTCAACAATGAAGATACTTCTGTGTCATTTTCAGGATATGCTTTGCGAGGATTGAAGGTAATAATATCACCCAGCTTAGCACCATCGAAGAGTTTCTTCTGGTCGTCTACCTTGATATAGCTAGGCATCAACGCCGCAGCCTCAACCGTGATACCACCTTCTTTGGTGTTACCCTGCTCGTCGAGCTCGCGCAAATCGCCTTTCAACATATCGTTTTCTTGATAGTCTTCAACCTTACCATAGTTGCCTGAGCGAGACGCAAACATATCTACTTGGCGATCGATAAGCGCATCGTCTACGGTAATATTGTAATAGTCAATCTTGTTATGACCATTCAAATCGCACTGGAATTCAGGTGCTACAGCAATATCAAAGGCGAATGTGTAAGGAGCTTCCTTTGATAAGTCTTGTGGTTCCTGCTTCTCTGAAGGAAGAGGTTCGCCCAACATCTGAATCTTATTGTCTTGGATATACTTGTAAAGTTGGTCACCTACGAACTTGTTGATAGCGTCCATCTTGGCAGACTCGCCGAATTGCTTCTTGATAAGTCCCATAGGAACCATACCGGGACGGAATCCCGGAAAGTTAGCCTTCTTGCGATAATCTTTCAATGTCTTCTCGACTTGCTCTTTGTAATCTGCTTCTTCGACTGTAACGGTCAACAGACCATTGATCTTGTCGGGATTTTCAAATGAGATATTCATCTTCGATGTTTTGTTTATTATTTATGTTTTTTATTATTCTTGTTCTTTCATTAAGCAAAGACCATGCCAAAAGCCGGTAACTGCCAATACTTTACAATGGGATGCAAAATTACAAAATTAACTGTGTTCCTGCAATAAGTTAACTTCTTTTTTAGTATTTCTTACAAATCTTATAGACGCCGCGCCGCTTTTCTCCGTATCTTTTATTATTTTTGCGGTCTATATATACGCAATACAAAATATAATAGGCATTAGATTATGTTGAAATTCAAGTACTCGCTCTTAGCAGCGATGGCCCTGCTATCGTGCACATTTACGTCTTGTATTCAGGACGAAGCACAGAATGCAGAAGCCGACATTACAGCTTGTGCTTTGACCAATACAAGCATGCTCATTCGTACTCCGGTTATCACCAACGACGAGGTGAAGTTCTATATCAACGGTTGGAACGATGTAACCAAGCTCGCTCCCACTTTTACACTCACCGATGGAGCAACTATAGAACCAGCAAGCGGAACTGTAAGAAACTTCATGACACCCCAAACTTACACCGTCACTTCGCAAGACGGACAATGGAAAAAGACCTACAAAGTGTCTTTCATCTCTGACGACCCGGCCACAACGTATCATTTTGAAAAAATCAAATACTTCGTCGAAAAAGACTATATACACGGGAATGGTCAAGATAAAGAGTACTACCAAATATTTACTGACAACACATCCGACGGCGGAATCATGGATTGGGCTAGCGGAAATGCCGGTTACAAGATAACACATAGCCAAGACACCCCCGACACTTACCCCACTTGTCAAGCCGAAAATGGGTTCATCGGAAAGTGCGTCAAGCTGGAGACAAAGGATACTGGCAAGCTTGGTAAGATGTTCAAAGCACCGATAGCAGCTGGCAACTTATTCACAGGAGAGTTCTCCAGCAACCTCTTTGTAGCCAATATGGCCACACTAACCCACTTTGGTGTACCCTTCCGTAAGACTCCAACTTACCTGACAGGTTTCTACAAATACAAGGCAGGAGCAAAGGTTACCGATGCCAATCTAGACGAGGTAAAAGGTCAAAAAGATACATTCGACGTCTATGCAGTATTCTTCGAGACTTCTAAAGACACACCTTATCTCGACGGCACAAACTCGCTCACAAGCCCCAATATCGTCTCTATGGCACGCCTCACCGAAAAGAAAGAGACCGACGAATGGACGTTCTTCTCCATCAAATTCCAACCCATGAACGGCAAAACCATTGATGCCAACAAGCTCAAAGAGGGCAAATACAGTTTGGCTATCGTCATGTCTTCGAGCATCGATGGCGCAAAATTCATTGGAGCAGTGGGCAGCACGCTCTATATAGACGAAATGGAATTGCTTTACGAATAACTTTAAACAATGAAAATCAAATTCACTTTGGCATTGCTCTTTGCAGCCGTAGCCACCAACATACAAGCGCAACAAGAGCGCGATCAAAACATTATCAACTCCGAGAAAAACGGATGGGAGTACGAAGTTCGTGCCGGTATCAACATCGGTGGGGCTACCCCGATCCCCCTTCCTGTCGAGATTCGCAGCATCGACAGTTATAATCCTAAGTTCGCAGGTTCGATTGAAGGTATCGTCACACACTGGTTTGATAGCCAAAAGCAGTGGGGCATGTCTGCCGGATTGCGTTTAGAGAACAAGGGAATGGAAACTGGTGCCACGGTCAAGAACTACAGTACCGAGATTATCAACGACGGTAACCGCGTTGCCGGCTACTGGACTGGTTATGTAAAGACCAAATATAGCAATACGTTGCTCACTCTTCCAGTCATGGCCAACTACCGTTTCAACAATCGCTGGAAGGTTCGTGCAGGCCTATTCGCATCGCTACGACTCGACGGCGACTTCTCCGGACACGTGTCAGACGGTTATCTGCGTCAAGGAAATCCCACAGGTGAGAAGATAGTATTCAACGATGGGAAGACCGCAACTTACGATTTTACCAACGACTTACGACGTTGGCAATGGGGCGCACAGATAGGTGGAACATGGCGAGCATACAAACATTTCTCGGTAAATGCCGACTTCACATGGGCTTTCTCCAATATCTTTAAGGGCGACTTCAAGACCATTACGTTCAATATGTACCCTGTATATCTAAACGTAGGGTTCGGTTATCAGTTCTAAGCAGACAGAAACAAAGGGCTACAAAGCCATACATTGAGCACCGGGGACAATCTAACGAAAATGGAGATTGGGCCCGGTTTACGTATCAAATAAATAGAATAACAATTGATAAACAATGCAAACCTAAAAGCATTCGGCTACATCGGGAGTATACTTTCGGACAAACATAGAGCCATTACTTATATACCATGGTTGTATGCAGTTTTATTTCATTCTATTCTTTTTAGAGTTTCCATTATCTCTGAATATATCTTTGGCTTCTTTTGTTCATCTAAGTTAACTCCTTCAATGATTTGCTTTATAAATCCTTTCTTATCAACAATAAAGGTTGTTGGATAGCTTTTAACTCCTAAAACATTATTTAGAAACTCCTTTTGATTTGGAATTATTCGAAATGCAAATGAAGGATTCTCGTCATTTAAATATGTATTAAGTTGATTAGATTTAAAAAAGTTTCTTATTGATACAGAGTTATCAAATGTAACTCCTAGTAAAATATAATTATCCTTATTAAGACTGTCCTTAAGTGCATTAAGATAAGGGAGTTCTTTTATGCAAGGACCGCAAGATACACTCCAACAATAAATGATTAAAAACTTACCTGTCAATTCACTAGTTTTAATCTGAATATTATGAATATCAACAAAGTCTTTTAAAGGAAACTTTTTATTTAGCCATTGAGACTTAATCGTAAAATCGTCTTCATTAATAAATTTTATCATCCAAACAATGCTATCTCCTTTCTTAATATTACTAAGTATCTGAAAAGGCGATTTACCTGTTTTATACAAACTATCCATCTCAGACATTTCATAGTAAGTATTAGTCAAAGTCTCTCTAAATATATTATGCTTATTATTCTTAAACATAGGAGAATCTTTCAACGATGAAAATTGTCCAAATGAATCTATTTGATTGAATATCATTATTATGAAGAACAGGAGCATTCTAGTCGAATTACTTTTTCTCATAAGCTTTATATTTAGTTTATGTGATTATATACAATATTGCAATTTACAACTTTCTATTTCGTGTTCAAAGCATTTTTTATCCTTTATAATACACTATAAGCCACGAAAAAAAAGGAAATGACACAAATAAACAAATAGTTTATCAAAACGTATCGAACTCTTACAAATATGCAATTGCCCAAAACCGTACGAACTTTGCCGTCCGGTGCGGGAGAATGCTAAGCGAAAATCGGGTAAACTTACAAACTCATCAACCCAGAAAACTACTCCGCTTCGCGCTTTCTCTTCTCTTCGTCTATCGTTTGGAAGTCTTTTTTGCGCAACACGAAACTGTTACTCAAGTATTTCTCACGTACAATCTTATTACTAGCCAACTCTTCCGGATTACCTTGAAACAATATCTTACCCTCGAATAAAAGGTAAGCACGATCAGTAATCGTGAGTGTTTCCTGCACGTTGTGGTCGGTAATCAAAATACCGATATTGCGATATTTCAACTGCCAGACGATGTGCTGAATGTCTTCAACAGCAATAGGGTCGACACCAGCAAAGGGTTCGTCGAGCATAATAAACTTAGGATTGATAGCCAAACAACGCGCTATCTCGGTACGACGACGCTCACCTCCAGACAGTTGATCGCCTTTATTCTTGCGCACCTTACCCAAGCGAAACTCGCGAATCAACGTTTCCAAGCGTTCAAGTTGCTGTTCGTGGTTGAGCTGTGTCATCTCCAATACCGACATGATATTGTCTTCCACACTCATCTTACGAAACACACTGGCCTCTTGAGGCAGGTATCCGATACCTTTACGGGCACGCTTATACACCGGATCATAGGTTATTTCCTCGTCGTTGATGTACACATGTCCCTCGTTCGGCACCACCAATCCCGTCGTCATATAGAACGAAGTGGTCTTGCCGGCACCATTCGGTCCCAACAATCCTACGATTTCTCCTTGTCGCACATTGATACTTACACCGTTGGCCACCGTGCGCTTTCCATAGCGCTTCACCAGTCCCTCGGTGCGCAACACCATTCTTTCTTTATCGCCATGCAACTGTACGTTGTCCGTCTCGTTCATCGTTTTATCATTTCGTTGTTTCGATGCAAAGATAAAAAGAAAAATCGGAAGTCGTCCTATTTTTCCTAAAGAGTGCTATTCTGTGATATTAACAGGATGTCATATCTACGTCAAAAACGAAATCGGGATGCCCGTTTGAGACATCCCGATTTTGATTATTGTTTGTGAAAAACTCGTTCGTTAAGCATATTCAAGGCTGGTTCTATAAATTAGCTTTGTTAGATTTTGAGCTTTTTTTTGAGGTCAAAATACAAGAGAGTGAAGGAGTGTAGCGAGCTACACGACTGAACGAACTTACATTTTGAACCAAAAAGAAGCCAAAAGATAACAAAACGTATTTCATAAAAATTTAATGACTATATGCGGTGGTAATTTATAGAACCAGCCTCAAATGTTTCTGAGCGATTTTATCAGCTTTATCCTCGTTCGCCACATTGACCTCCGAGAGCGTAAAACTCTTCTTGTCGGGCGAGAAAGTTAGTGTATAGTAGGCCGACGTACCGGTGGGTTCATCCACCAACTGAAGCTTCCCATCAACATAGGTGAAACGATATTTCTCATCTTTCGACTTAAATTCATTCTTGCTATCAGCCCAAACCACGACGGCATTGCTTGTTTTGTCGAAAGCGACCGCAGGCGCTGTGATACCATTTGCAGCCTCTTCGGCCGTTGCCATATTAGTCCATTTACCTTCCAAAGTAACAGGATTTACAATTATTTTGTCATACTTTTCTCAGCTTCCATGACTTCGTTTTTATCACAAGAAACCATACCTACTGATACAATTAGAGCGAAAATCAGCGTGAAAATTTTGTTATTGTCCATTTTGTTATCCTTTCAATTAAATAATAACATTTGCGTTTATTGCGCTGCAATAATTAATATGCAAATTCCATACACACAACTTTTTTAAATGTTTTTTCAAAATTTGAATCGCGAAAGAGATTTTATTAACATCTCAACTAGCCCATTCAGATATTAATACATCCCCACTTCTCAGTCTTAACTCTTCACCCTTAATTTACTGCAAGCTTGGAGCAACGATGCTGAGAAGCTACTTCAGCACTGCTGAAAAGTTCATGCAGCAATACTGCCAAGCCTCCGCAATATACAAAGAATTCGTTATTATCAAGTCCATATCCCCAAAGAGAGACGGTGTACACACCACAGCTGTCCCAACAAAATAGTGCAAAGCAAGCCCCATCAACATTAAATTTGCACATGTCTTTGATTTGCTGTAACTTTGTCGATACCGAGTTTGAAGCCTCGGCCATTCTAATCTGTATCGTAATATGAAAATAGTCTATGGTTTTGCCCAGTCGCCTTTTGGCGAAATAGTGGTTGCTCGAACGTTCGAAGGATTCTGCGATGTGCAGTTTCTAGGCACCAATCGCATGGCTGTCATTCACGAGTTGGCAGCGCGTTGGGGTACTTATACAGAGACGGTACAAAATGACACGATAGCCCAAACCGTTGAGCGCGTCATCTTCGAAGGCTATCAGCACGAGCTGCCCATACGGCTTTATGGAACCGATTTCCAACGTTCGGTGTGGCAAGAGGTACAGAAGATTCCGTTTGGCACCACTATGTCATATCAAGAACTTGCTACCCGGCTGGGTAAACCGAGTGCCGTTCGTGCCGTGGCTACAGCCGTGGCACGCAATCCTTTGGCCATGATAGTGCCATGTCATCGCGTCGTACATAAAGACGGAACAACCGGACAATACCATTGGGGGGCAGAACTCAAGAAACAACTTATTGCATGGGAAAAGTCGAAGTTGACTCGATAAGCCGTCAGGCCGTCACTCCCGACGAACTCTTCTCGCTCGTAGGCGACATCCTGCGAGCCGATGGAACAGTACCCGTAAGCAAGATGATGCACGACGTATTGGTACTTGCGTGCCACGAAGCGCTCATGGGGACACACCAATCTTTCGGCAATCTCTTTGCACAGGTAGACTTCCTCTGTCGGCATCATCATGTATCGATAGCCGATACAGTGGCAATCCAACGCATGAGACACGACAGTAACCGCAATGAACAGCTCTCTGCCGAACAACTAGGCTACGACTTACGTGCATTGGCCGTATTTATATCAGCTATCTTCCATGTAGATATTCCCTCATCATTGGTTGGCAAATTGCCTACCCTCTCTGCCCGACCGGGACGTGAGATACACCACATAGACTATCGATACTTGCGCTGTATCGTGCGTACCTATAACGAACAGCACTTCACAGCCGTGGTCGATGCCGATGTAGAAGAGTACACGGTGACGGTAGACTATGCTACCGAACCACACCTTATATATATATATGAATTGTTACACGAGGGGGTACAGCTCAATCTGTTGGACTTTAGCGTGGCCGACGGTGGCGAGAAAAATCACTTGATACCCCTTCCGTCATCGGTCATCGTGGTGGAACCCGATTATCTGATAGACATTAGTAGCATTGCACGATGCTTCACCGACTATGGCCATCACCCTCTTTCATACGTCGTCAACAGCATGTCTCCGGCCGCAAACTCGCAAGCCATCCTCGTGGGAAACTTTGCCGGAGCCGCCCTCGACGACATTATCAACTGTGGGGGCAACTATTCGTGGAGCGAGACATTTAAGAATAATTTCAAAGAGAAGGCACTGGAATACTGTACATGCGACGACCTGAATCGTCGGGAGAACTTTAAAGTGGCGGCGCAACGACAGGTAGAAAATATAAAAGAGGCAGTAGACCAACTCTTCGATCATGATTTCGACCGTGAAAAAGCGATTCTCGAACCCTCGTTTGTTTGCGAGCGACTCGGTATCCAAGGACGTGTCGACTTGATGACAACCGACTTTGAACTGTTGGTGGAACAGAAATCAGGCAGCAATTTCAGCATACAGACCGGCCGCCCTAATGAATATGGCAGCTTCCAAAAAGAAGACCACTACGTACAGTTGCTACTCTATTACGGAGTATTGAGACAGAACTTCAACCTCAGAAGCAACAAGACCGACATACGACTGCTCTACTCCAAGTACCCTTTACCGGGCGGTTTAGTGGTAGTCAACTACTACCGAAAACTGTTTCAGGAGGCCATTCTATTTCGCAACCGACTGGTAGCTGCGAAATACGACATGGCTTTGAACGGTTTTGAAAAAATACTTCCACAGCTCAATCCTGCTACTTTGAACGAAGCAGGACTGGACAATCGCTTTTTCCAACAGTGGATATTACCACAAATCAAAGCCGTAACCGAACCGTTGACACGACTCTCCCGACTGGAACATGCATACTATTGCCGTATGATGACCTTTGTGTATCGGGAGCAATTGGTATCGAAGGTGGGAGCTCAAGAAGGTGTTGGCAATTCTACAGCCGACCTTTGGAACATGCCGTTGGCACAGAAGAAGGAGACCGGCAACATTTATACTGACTTGCAAATCATCAAACGCACGAAGAGTTCGGCTTACAATGGATACGACACAATAACCCTTGACGTACCCACACAGGGCGAAGACTTCTTGCCGAACTTCCGTCGTGGCGACATGATTTATCTCTATGCGTATCGCCATGGAGACGTACCCGATGTGCGTAAAGCTTTACTTTTCAAGGGCGCATTGGTGGAAATCACGACCGGCAGACTCGTCGTGCACCTCAACGATGGACAGCAAAATCCTCATATCTTATCGCCCGAAGCCGACGACGGCATGTGCTATGCTATTGAGCATGGAGGTAATCTAGGGGCTACCTCGTCTATCCGCAGCCTTCATAAATTTATTACCGCACCACAATCGCGCCGCGACCTGCTTTTGGGACAGCGTGCGCCACGCATCGACCGTTGCGTGACGCTCTCACAAAGCTATCATCCCGACTACGACAATATTGTGTTGCACGCTCGGCAGGCAATGGATTATTTCCTGTTGGTAGGGCCTCCCGGCACCGGGAAAACGAGCATGGCACTACAGTATTTGGTACGCGAATTCCTCGCACATCAAGAGGAGAACCCCTCCATACTGCTGATGAGTTACACCAATCGAGCCGTAGACGAAATCTGCGGAATGCTTTCAGAGCATAGACTTCCTTATATTAGAATAGGTAATGAGTATACTTGCGATGCAAGATTCCACGACCAGCTGCTCAGCAACCTGATAGAAGAGAGTCCTAGACTCGATGTCATCAAGCAGCGATTGCTCGGTATGCCCATCATTGTAGGGACTACCAGCACTATTCAGAACAAGTCGTATATCTTCGATTTGAAGCACTTCACACTCGCCATCGTGGACGAAGCAAGCCAAATATTGGAACCCGGACTGGTGGGATTGCTCACCTATCCCGACCGTTTTATACTCATTGGCGACCACAAACAGTTGCCGGCCGTGGTGCAACAAGACGCTTCAGAGTCGGAAGTGGATATTCCTGAATTGGTAGACATAGAACTAGACAACTGCCGCCATTCGCTTTTCGAGCGATTGGTGCGTTGGGAACGCCACGAACATCGTACCGACTTTGTAGGCGTATTGAATCGACAAGGGCGTATGCACCCTGATATTGCCGACTTCCCGGCACAGCAATTCTATGCCAACGAACAGTTGCAAGCCGTGCCACTCCCCCATCAGCGCGAGACGCGATTGCCCTATTTAGCGCCTGCCAAAGACAGTATGGACGAGCTATTAAAGTCTCATCGCATGGTATTTATTGCCTCCCAATACTGTCGGCAGCCTCATCTCTCGGATAAAGTGAACACACACGAGGCCGCCATTGTAGCCGATGTAGTAGAGCGCATCTATCGTTTTTATGGCGAACGGTTTGATGTTTCGAAGACCATCGGGGTCATTGTGCCTTACCGTAATCAGATTGCCATGATACGAAAATGTATCGAGAAACTGGGTATCCCGGCTTTGGAACAAATCAGTATCGACACTGTAGAACGCTATCAGGGTAGCCAGCGCGATGTCATCGTGTACTCGTTTACCATCCAACATAGCTATCAACTTGATTTCTTAGCTGCTACTTGCTTCTTGGAAGACGGACAAATCATCGACCGCAAACTCAATGTGGCGTTGACACGCGCCCGTCAACAACTGATATTGACGGGCAATCGAGACATATTACAAGGCAATCGCCTTTTCTCGCAGTTAATGAAATATGTGGAAGAGAAAGGCGGAATGCTAAGATAAGAATATTCTATCATCTCGTTTATTAGGTACTCTGATATTGTAAGCATTTCCATTTGTGTATAAATTGCTATACAAAATTCATGCTTAAGAAGCCTTTGCCACCCTATATAAGTTATATGTGGGTGTACTCATATCTCCTATGGTGAGAGTTTAGGCTTCAGTATTGATACTTGCGAAGATGCCGTGCATGATGTGGGAAAGCTACCTTTTGTTACAGTTGTAACAATGGATGACGGACTTATAAACGAAGAGAAAGGACGCATATATAGTAGCCATAAATCCCTGTGGAATCAAAGTAGATAAACCGATTGACTTTAACGGTAGGCAGCTACAATTGGTATACTCAGTAGGTAGAGCCACTTATAATCAGAAACAGCATACTGTGAAACTTGGAGCCGTTAGTGCAAGTATCTTCCATGTGATGCCTTGACGCAAGCTTGTAACAAACAAATTATAGATAACAAGAATGAAATAGCGAAATAAAAGTTATATATAGATGTAAAAAATCTATCCTAAAAACTTACAAAATATTCATACATATCTTAATATTTGCAAGTAGTAAATAGCCCATCAAATATATCACTTTAGAGAAAAGAAGCTCAAAACCATTTAAAACATCAGACATCTATGAGAAAAGTATTATTAGTTATAGTATTCATGCTATGCTCAATAGCAGGGTTTGCACAATACAATATAGGTACATTTTGATTTAAACCCAAAGTGGGTTTGAGCATAGCCAATGTAACAAACTCTGATGCTACCGGCCCTAGATATGGAATAGTAGCCGGTGGATAGTTTGAGTATCAAGCTACAGAAAGTATCAGTTTCAGTATTGGTGCTTTGTATTCGATGCAAGGAGCAGTCAGCATAATTAACCAAGGGTGAAATAGTGTTAACAGCACTTTGAAACTCGACTATATCAATATACCCATTTTAATGAATGTAACTTTTGTCCGTCACTTTTCTGTTAAAGCTGGTATACAACCGGGGTTGAGACTGAATAATGCAGTAGAAACAAGATTTGCAGGCGACACATACCCATATTCTGTTTATGGTGTCAGACTCTTTGATATTTCATTGCCTGTAGGTATAGCCTATGAGAACCGTAACATAATGCTTGATTTGATGATTAACGAAGGGTTAATCACAGTCCATCCCAACACAAGTGCCAAAAAGATAGCAGTCCAACTAAGCGTGGGGTATCGTCTGAAACTATAATTTGAGCGTACGTACACAGCCTCTCACAAATGTTAATAAAATAATATAAAGTTTTATTTGAGTAAAAATCGTTAGGTCATTTGTAACTTTCATGCTTGTCACCCCCTCTTTGCTTTAGAGAGTTTAAAGAGATAATATATCTATAAATAACAAAAATTAGAAACAAGTATGAAAAAATCATTTTATCAGCAGCATTGATGTTGACTACAGTAGCAGCATTCGCACAACACGCAGTAGGTTCGTTGACAATCCAACCTAAGATTGGTATGAACATCGCTAACTTGACTAAGTCAGACGCCGATGCACGTATTGGCTTGGCAGCAGGTGCAGAACTCGAATATCAAGCTTCTGATATCGTCAGCGTAAGTGCCGGTGCGTTGTATTCAATGCAAGGAGCCAAGGTTCATAACTTGACGACTAAACTCGACTATATCAATGTTCCTATCTTGGCAAATGTATATGTTGCTAAAGGCTTAGCTGTAAAATTGGGTATCCAACCGGGCTTCAACGTGAACAGCCAATACAAGCTTAAAGTTGGAGATGAAAGTTCTACTAAAGACATTGACGTGAAAACAGTAGACTTCTCTATCCCTGTTGGTCTGTCATACGAATACAACAACTTCGTGGTTGATGCTCGTTACAACTGGGGATTGACCAAGATTTCAGACTTTTCTGACACCAAGAACAGCGTATTCCAAATTACATTGGGCTATAAATTCGGTTTGTAAAAATATCAATTATACTGATATAAGAGAGCTTCCGCATTAGTGGAAGCTCTTTTTATTTATATAATGGGCACTAACTATGGGCAGTCCATTATTGTTAAAAGATATAAATAAAGTAACGATATTTGTATAAAAATTTGTTACACAAGCTACTTTACACTATATTTGCGAATGTAACAACAATTAATTCTAAATTATAAACCTTATGAAAAAGACTCTATTAGTAGCTGCCATGATGCTATCTTCTGTAGCAATGTTTGCACAACATGCTGTCGGTTCAATCACTGTTCAACCAAAAGTAGGCTTGAATCTTGCCAATTTTACAAAATCTGAAGGTGATATCAGGGTAGGTTTGGCAGCTGGTGCTGAATTTGAATACCAAGTAACCGATATGGTTAGTATCAGTGCCGGAGCTCTTTATTCTATGCAAGGAGCAAAAGGAACAGAGGTAGTTAATGGAATTAATACCCCAGCCACAGCTAAATTAAATTATATCAATATCCCTATCATGGCCAATGTATATGTTGCTAAGGGATTCGCTGTAAAACTTGGAATCCAGCCGGCATTCAAAATAAGTAGTTCTTTAGAGGGTAAAGCTAACGGAATCAAAGCTTCTAAAGATATAGATGAAATTAAGTCGTTTGACTTTTCTGTTCCTGTAGGTGCCTCATACGAGTTCAACAACTTTGTAGTTGATGCTCGTTACAATTGGGGATTGACAGAAATTATCAAGGAAAGTTCAGCCAAGAACAGCGTATTCCAGATTACATTGGGTTATAAATTTGACCTCTAAAAACAGCAATTTTAATAATATAAAAGAGCTTTCGCATTAGCGAAAGCTCTTTTTGTTGGTATTATCAACTATATTTCTCATATTTTGTAGCTATCTTTGTAATTGATAAACCGTATATACTAAGGTCGCATGAAAATATATATTGTCGTTCCTTGCTACAATGAAGAGGCGGTATTGCCTTGGAGTATCAACCATTTGCAGACGCTCACCGAACGCCTCAAACAAGAAGAGGAAGTGGAAGCCCGACTCTTATTCGTCGATGATGGTAGTCGAGATGGTACATGGAAGCTCATCACAGACTATGCTCGGCAATATCAAAACGTATCGGGACTGAAGCTATCGCACAACGAAGGGCATCAAAATGCACTATGGGCAGGACTGGAACAGACCGTTGGAAAATGCGATGCAGCCGTTTCGATAGACGCAGACTTACAAGACGACGAGACAGCCATTATTGAAATGGCTCGCCAAGTAAAGACGGGGAAAGACATTGTGTACGGTGTTCGCAAGCGCAGAGACACAGATACGGCTTTCAAACGCGTCTCAGCACAGTTGTTTTATCGTTTGATGAAGCAGGTAGACAAGGAGATTGTGTTTAATCATGCCGACTTCCGCATGATGACATCACGTGCTATTGAGGCGCTCATGCAGTATTCCGAGCGCAACTTATTCCTTCGCGGTGTGGTGAGACAATTAGGCTTTAACGAGGGATTTGTGTATTATGACCGCACCGCCCGCGTAGCCGGAGAGTCGAAATATCCATTCCGTAAGATGCTGGCTTTCTCTATAGACGGCATCACTTCTTTCTCTGTTGCACCCTTAAAGTGGATTACTGTCATCGGATTAGCGATGATGCTAGTATCTGTGGTGGCAATTATATATGCTATTATCGAGCATATAGCCGGCAAAACGGTAGCCGGTTGGACCTCACTTTTGGCTTCATTATGGTTTATTGGCGGCATCGTGACTACCGGTATCGGCATTACGGGCATCTATGTCGGTAAGATTTATACCGAAGTAAAGCGCCGCCCACGTTATTTTGTAGACGAGCGCATAAACCTATAGAAGTATATCGTATCTCTCACCTCAGCTATTCGACGTGCCGAATGCCAATCACTGGCAAAGCGATAATCTTGATGTTTGCTCACAAAAGCATCTTTCTCAGAGGCTTTCAACATAACAATACCTCTCATCGGGCGGTCTAGTTCAAATTGTCGAATGCGGTCACCGGCATAGAAATCAGTTCCAAAGAAGTGGTGCATCGGGGTCTCAAGATATTGGTAAACAGGCTCTTTAGGATAACGATGATTGATAAATTCGGCCAAAGGACGCTCGCTTTTCACATTGAGTACAGTAGGAAGAATGACTCCATCAAGCAACATGAAAATCACAAAAACAATACTAAACATGTGTGCCACCATCAAATGGCGGGTGCTATAAGGTTGAGAATGGCGCACCGCCGTGTAGAAAGCGGGAATCCCTATAAGCACAGGAAGTGCGAGCAAGAGAATGTTTCCAAAATGCAGAGGGGCATTCTCCAGTGCACGAAGCATCAATATATTCTCATCGGCATGCTTCCCATGGAAAACAGTATCGGGTATAACGCCGGTTCTAATAGTGATGAAAGCAACCACAACAACAAACCCGATAACACTCAGTGTAGCCACAAAAGTATTCACAGTACGACGATGCTGTTGAACAAGACTGACGATATACTGAGCCAACAGTAGTGCCATGAACGGATAACAGGGTAGTAGATACACACTGCGCTTGCTTGATGGAATGCAATAGAAGAACAGGGTTAGTCCGAAAGCCAACCACGTGAACAATTGGAAAGAGTCACACGTACGAAGCTGGCGTAACCCGTTGACGATTCCTTGCGGACGTTTCCACTTAATAGAGAAAAGCGAAAAGACAGCCAATAATGTCCAAGGGGTCCACCCCACAAGCAGTGTCATGAAATTGTAAGTAAAGAGATGCTCGTGCGAAGAATAACTCATCGTACCGGTGAATCGACCGAAGTTCTCTTCCATCACCAAACTGATGAAGTTATCACCGGCCTGATGATAAGCGGCAATATACCACAATGAGGGAATGATGCAGGCTGCAATAGCCAGCAAAGTGAGCTTTCCAAACACCTTCCACCAACATACTCCACGAATCAACATGAACACGCCAATAACAAAACAAGGCAGGATGATGCCCACAGGTCCTTTGGTCAAGGCTGCCCCACTCATGCTCAGAACGGCCCAAATGGGGAATCCACGCATACCACGTTCCCACCAACGGTAAAGCAACCAATAACTGCCGACCATGCAAAGCGTCAATACCATGTCGACACGACATGCCATTCCAGCCCTATGAACCTCGAAAGCCGAGAGTGTCAACATCGCTGTCATAAAGGCAATACTTGCATCTTTGCGGCGCGAATTGAACAGATAGCCACCTACAGTCATAGCGATGAGCGACAAAGCAGAAGGCAAACGGGCTGTAAACTCGCTGACATAGCCTTGCGGAAGCGAAAGGAGGGCGATAATCCAATGGAAAAATGGTGGCTTATAAGGGATATCACCACCATTGTTGATAGGCAATATCCAGTTGCCATCTTTCAACATGCTCAACGCCACCACGGCCTCGCGCGGTTCACCTTTAGAATAAAATTCGGTGAGACCAAGGAAAGGTAACGTAGTGACGAAGGCTACAAATAAGAGTGTCCACAACAATACGCTTCTATTCTCTGACATATCTTCAATGCTTATTTTGACTGCAAAAATAGCCATTTATGTCCACATTGCTGCATATAAACCTATAATTCGCAGCAAAACAGCGTCTTATTATTGAACCGCAGAAATCATCTCTATATCGTATATAGCATTGAGAGTGACGGTGAGCCTGACCGTCTGATACCCTTTTTCCTCAAAGACGAGCACGTCTCCCACGCGACTTTGCAAACGATAGACACCTTTCTTATCGGTCAACACCGTTGTCTTACCACCATTGGTCGACACCTTTACCTGTCTCATCGGGGTTGCTTGCACATCTCTTACCACTCCTACGATGCTAATAGATTTGCCTAAATCGGCCTTCTTGATTCCTTTCTGACTGTTACTAACCGTTGCCGTAGTAAGATTGTTTTGCCCTACCGTGACGGTATCTGTAAGCAAAATATTGTCTGACGAACTGCCTATCATCACCGAGAAATCGCCCGGCTCTACCACTTTCTTGTATTCATTGTTGTATAAAGCCAACTCGCCTACAGGCACTTTGAATGTCAGTTGCTTCGTCTCTTTGGGCGCAATAGCCACCTTTTCAAAAGCATAGAGTTGCTTAACAGGCGTAGTTACCGAGCCAACTAGATCACGAATGTAGAGTTGCGGGACTTCCATACCGATGCGTGTGCCTTGATTGGTCACGTCGAAGGTGACGGTTAGCGTGTCTTTCTCTGCCAATTTACGACGCTGTACCTTCAGATTGGAATAGGCAAAGCGAGTATAGGAGCGCCCAAAACCAAAGCTATATTCGGCATAAGGGTCGGAGAAAACATAGTCACGTCCCGGTGTTTCGAGCGTACCTTTTCTATTATAGAAGCCCTTATCGGTAGGAAGATAGTTGTAATAGCAAGGCAGATGACCTACACTCTTGGGGAAAGAGATGGGCAAGCGTCCCGAAGGGTTCACCTTACCAAATAATACTTCGGCCAATGCAGTGCCACTTTGTTCGCCACCATACCACTGTACCAACAGCGCATTGCAACGCTTGTTGAAACTACCCGTAACGAGCGGACGACCTGTAACCAACACAACGATGAACGGCTTACCCTGTTTAGCGATTTCATCTACGAGTTCCTGCTGTACACCGGGAAGCGTAAGATTGCTTAAATCGAAGCCCTCACCGCTTGTAGCAGGGTCGGAAGCGCGTGCCAAGAGTGCGCTCTGCGTACCCACACATACGATGGTTAAGTCGCTTTTCTGCACAGCCTTGACAGCTTCATCAAAGCCTTTTTTATCTTGAGACCATAGGTCGCATCCCTTGGCATAGTTCACTTGTATTTGCTTTCCCACCAATTTTCGGATGCCCTCAAACGGTGTTACACCATCTTTCTTTTGGTCGCTCCATGAGTAATCGCCAAATTGTACGTGGTCGGCATTAGGTCCTACCACCGCGATACTCGACAGTTTATCCGCCGACAATGGCAGACAATCATTTTTATTCTCCAACAATACGATGCTCTCACGAGCTGTATTGAGTGCCACCTCTATCGCTTCGGGCGTATGTACATTCCTCTTTAGCCCCATCGTATCGGGCAACTCATCCTCGAAAAGTCCCGATGCAAACTTCGTATAGAGTATATGTCGCACAGCATCATCAATGTCTTTTTCGCTTATCTTACCTTGTCTGATAAGTTCCAATGCATACTGGTAGCAATCGCTACTAGCCTCTAAATCCAGTCCAGCAGTAATCGCTTTCTGTGCAGCCTCGGCATTGTTGCCCGCCACATGGTGGAAACATTCAAGCATAGAGACCGAACCCCAATCGGAATATACATATCCTTTAAAGTGCAGACTGTCGCGTAAGAGCGATTTAAGGAAATAAGGTGACGAGGTTATAGGTTCTCCATCGTACGAACTATAGCAGTTCATCACGCTGAGCGGATGGCATTCGCGGATGACATATTCAAACGGTTTGGCGTATAATCCCAGCAATTCTCGACGCCCACCGCGTACAGAAGCGAGATTCAGACCACCTTCCGGAGTGCCGTGAGCAACGAAATGTTTGAGCGTAGGAATCTGTTTATGGTCTTGAAGCCCATTGATGTAGGCAGCTCCCATCTTTGAAATGAGCAACGGATCTTCGCCATACGTCTCTTCCACGCGCCCCCACCTCGGTTCGCGGGCAATATCTAAGTCGGGTGCCAACGCTTGTTTGGCGCCAATGGCTTGCATCTCTTTGCCTACAAAATGACCGACTTTTCGTATCAGCTGCGGATTGAAAGTCGCACCAAGAGCTATGGATTGCGGAAAAATAGTACATCCATCTTGTACCACTCCGTGCAATCCTTCCATCACAGGAATAACAGGTATGCCGAGTCGAGTGTGATAACGCATGTGCTTCTGAATCTGGTACATGGCATTGAGATACTGCTCCGATGAATAAGGAAAAGCCTCCACGCATCCAAAACTCAGACCATCGGTCGATTTGATCAATTTATCTATGTCGACGCGTCCGTCCGAATTGTAGTGTTTAAAATGTATATGCCGCATTTGCGCCACTTTCTCTTCCAGCGTCATCCTACCCAAAAGGTCTTCCACCCGCTGCTCTACAGGTGCCTGTGGATTCTTGTATAGTGGGATGGATGAATCGACTTTTTTGCTTTGTCCCTGTACATTAAGAGTCGTAGAAAACAACAACAGTATACCCATGACACCGTTCATCATGGTCGAAAGAGTTTTTTTACAAAGTTTGGAATGCTGCTTTTGCTTAGTATTGTCCATGGTTTTTATTATGTATATAAGGATTGACTGCAAACTTACGAAAATAAAATAAAATGACAAAATAAATTTATCGAAAAATGTATATACGCAAAGAGCGGATGTATCAAAATTGATACATCCGCTCTTGTATGATGGTCTAATTGCCTATGATGGGCTATGAACGATAATTATTTCTTGAATTCGGCGTAAATCTTAGCTGCTATTTCCTTGAATTCCTCTTCGTTCAACTGCAACTTCTCTTTGTGGAAATCCACATCGGCCTCGCTGTTAATTGGCATCAGATGGATATGTGCATGGGGCACTTCCAATCCCAATACCACCTGAGCAACCTTCTTACAAGGGAAAACTGTCTTGATAGCGGCAGCCACTTTCTTGGCAAATAGCTGGAAAGCAGCCAACTCTTCATCGTCCATATCGAAGATATAATCTACCTCACGACGCGGAATCACCAGTGTATGCCCTTTCACCAAGGGATTAATATCAAGGAAAGCGTAGAAGTTCTCGTCTTCCGCACACTTGTAGCTAGGAATCTCTCCGGCTGCAATCTTTGAAAAAATATCCATCGCGTGTCTGTTTATAAGTTGATAAAACTTTCGATTTAGTCTAGCGAAATATTGTCGATACGCAGTTTGATAGTGCCTCGTGGAATCTTAATTTCCACCTCATCGCCCACCTTCTTGTTCAGCAATCCCTGCGCAATCGGAGTCTTAATCGAAATCTTACCGGCTTTCAAGTCGGCTTCGCTTTCGCTCACGATGGTGTAAGTCATCTTGGTTTTAGTGGCTAGATTGGTCATCTCCACCTTCGACATAATCTGTACAGCGTCAGTACTGAGGCGAGATACGTCTACGATCTTGGCCTCAGCCAAAGCCAGCTTGATTTTATTAATCTTATCTTCAAGATGAGCTTGTGCCTCTTTAGCGGCGTCGTACTCCGAATTTTCACTTAAATCGCCCTTGTCACGAGCCTCTGCAATAGCGGCCGATGCCTTAGGACGTTCTACAGCTTCTAGCTGTTTGAGCTGTGCTACGAGATTATCGTAGCCTTCTTGTGACATGTATGCCATATAAAATAAATTTTAAAAATTGTCTTAAAGTTTTTCCGAGATACAACAAAAACGACGAATTCCGACAGCCTTTGTGTTGTCGGAATCCTACTTTCCATTGTCTACTTCATGTCTATTCTGTTGGCAAAGATAGACATTATTTTGTTAACAACCAATTATTTCTCCCAAATTTACACTTTTAAAACTTTTGTCCATATTTGTTACCAAAGTCAAAGTGACACTCCCATAATCCTCCTCGGTCTAATCAGACTTCTCACTTCTCGTTCCAAACTCGCCTACTTACCAACTCAAAAGTTCTCCCTCTTCTTGAAAGAAGACTGAGGAGAAGTTAGTGCATGGGCGCAACAACAACGCTGCAATGCCTAGACAGCCTTGCTGACAAGCCCGAACAGCAACGTTGCCCCACCTCTGCAGTCCGCTGATAGTAAGAAGTAAAAAGTGAGAAATAAAAAGTTTAAAGAAGATAAAGATAGGCTCTACAAAACTAATACCTTGCCTTTTATTTTCCGGAAAATGTGATTTTTAACCCCAAAACAGTCTGATTTTTGTGATTTTTACCTATATTTGTATGCATAAAATGTGATTTCACGGTTAAAAACAGTTCATTTTTTGTGATTAATAACATCTAGAATGCTTAACAGAAAGATTGATACATACTTGGCAGAGTGGCGCAAACGGGAGCATCGTCTTCCTATTATCGTGAAAGGAGCACGCCAAATAGGCAAATCAACCTCTATTCGTTCATTTGCCACGGCAAACTATCGCAGTGTGATAGAAGTTAACTTCGTCTTGCAACCTCATTTCAAATCTATCTTTGAAAACGGTTACGAGGTAGACGAAATATTAAAACAACTCTCTCTACGCAATCCACAATTCCAATTCATAGTTGGTGAAACGCTTATTTTCTTCAACGAGATTCAGGCCTGTCCAAGCTGTGCGACTTGCTTAAAATCCTTTGCCATAGATGGGCGCTACGATGTTATCTGCTCCGGTTCACTTATGGGCATCAGCTACAAAGAGATTGAATCAGTGAGCGTAGGTTACAAAGAAGACTACGATATGTACTCCATGGACTTCGAAGAATTCCTGTGGGCTCGCGGCTATAATGCACAGATTATCGACGACATGTATACACACATGTCGACCTTAACGCCATTTAGTGAGGGGGAAATGCATATCTTCATGTCTCTATTCCACGAATATATGATTCTTGGAGGTATGCCGGCCGTCGTCAACAAATTTATAGAAAAAGGAAATTTTAGCGGGTCACTAAATCTACAACGACAGCTCCTAAGAGACTACGAAGAAGATATAACCAAGTACGCAGAGGGTTTGGACAAAGGAAAAATAAAGCAAGTATACAGCCATATACCCGTTTTCCTAGCTAAAGACTATAAAAAATTCCAAATATCAAAGATTGCCAAAGGGGCACGTAACAGGGAATATGTAGGTACCATTGACTGGCTTGCAGATGCAGGAATCATCAATATATGTTATCTGCTTGAAAATACCGAACTGCCACTAAAAGGAAATTATTCGCCTAATTGTTATAAACTATACTTCCATGACACCGGTCTACTCGTTGCATCATTGGATGATGAGGCACAAGACGACTTGCGCCTAAACCAAAATTTCGGAACTTACAAGGGAGCACTCTACGAGAATATCGTTGGTGGAATGCTTGTCAAACAAGGGTACCAACTCTATTTTTATCGCAATGATAAAAGCTCTATTGAAATGGATTTCTTTGTTCGGGACACAAAATCGCTCATCCCTGTCGAAGTAAAAGCTAATGATAATTCCACACCATCACTCAATAAGCTCATAGAGGGTGCACACTATCCGGATATTCACTACGGAATCAAACTAGGAAACAAGAACATTGGATTTAACGGTAAGTTCTATACATTTCCTTATTTCCTCACTTTCTTGCTGAAAAAGTATCTCCGAGACCAACATTCATACGAAAATAAATAATACATATTAACCAACACGATAATAAAACAAAGGCTTCGTTTGTCGTTTTCCTCTTTATTTCGTATTTTTGCAACGATATGCTTATCTTTAAATATCTCAATACATTAGGTAAATACCTACTGCTTATGGGGCGCACATTCAACCGTCCCGAACGCATGCGCATGTTCTTCAAACAATACGTGAAGGAGATGTCGCAATTGGGTATCGACTCCATTGGCATCGTTTTGCTCATCTCTTTCTTCATCGGAGCAGTGATTTGCATTCAGATGAAAGTGAATATCCAAAGTCCATGGATGCCTCGATGGGTAACGGGATATACTACTCGCGAGATTATGTTGCTGGAGTTTTCCAGTTCTATCATGTGTCTGATATTGGCCGGAAAGGTGGGGTCGAACATCGCTTCCGAATTGGGAACAATGCGAGTGACGCAACAAATCGATGCACTTGACATCATGGGCGTAAACTCGGCAAGCTATCTCATCCTGCCAAAGATATTAGGGCTGATGACCATCATGCCGTTTCTTGTCATTTTCAGTTCGTTCATGGGTATCATAGGTGCATACGCCACGGCTTATATAGGGCACATGTTGTCGCCCGATGACTTGACATTGGGCCTGCAACATGCATTTAAATCATGGTTCGTATGGATGAGTATTATCAAGAGTACATTCTTCGCCTTCGTCATAGCTAGCGTGTCTTCGTACTTCGGATACACCGTCGAAGGCGGTTCTGTTGAAGTAGGAAAATCGAGTACCGATGCTGTTGTGAGCAGCAGTGTGCTGATATTGTTCTCGGATGTGTTCCTCACTCAACTCTTATCTTAATTTCCGCATACAATGATAGAAGTAAAACATCTCACTAAATCGTTCGAAGACAAGACCGTACTCAAAGACATCAATGTGGTGTTTGAGGACAGTAAGACCAATCTTATCATCGGACAAAGCGGTAGCGGAAAGACAGTTTTGATGAAAAATCTCGTGGGATTGCTCGAACCAACAGCTGGTCAAGTGCTCTACGATGGACGCGACTTCGTGACAATGTCAAAGCGTGAGCGCGTCATGATGCGTCGAGAGATGGGCATGATATTCCAAAGTGCAGCCCTATTCGACTCGCTGAACGTATTGGAAAACGTGATGTTCCCACTGGATATGTTCTCTACCATGACACTGAGAGAACGACAGAAGCGGGCACAAGACTGCTTGGCACGCGTAAACTTGCTGGATGCGCAGAACAAATTCCCCGGAGAAATATCCGGAGGTATGCAAAAACGTGTGGCCATAGCACGTGCCATCGTGCTGAATCCCAAGTACCTGTTCTGCGACGAGCCTAACTCCGGACTCGATCCGAAGACCTCGCTTGTCATTGACGAACTGCTTTCAGGCATCACCAAGGAGTTTGGTATTACTACCATCATCAATACCCACGACATGAACTCAGTCATGGGCATCGGTGAGAATATTCTCTTTATCTATCAAGGGCACAAAGAATGGCAGGGTAGCAAAGACGAGGTGATGAACTCGACGAACGAGAAACTCAATGCATTGGTGTTTGCTTCCGACCTCTTCCGTAAAGTAAAGGCCGCTAATACTACAGGATAATAAAACAAAAAATGGTATCCGCTTGGCGGATACCATCCCTAATAAAAATTTCAAATATTACTTTTTCTTCTTGACTTTAGGCATAGGCAATTCAGCACAAGTTGCTTTTACCAAAGCCGAGATAAAAATCCCTATCGTCCACATCCGATATAAGGAAGTAGTCTTTCGCCCCATCATAGGGTGACGCCAATACGGGAGTTCCAAGCAAAGTTGCTCCCGCTTGAGTCGGTTTCACAAAGAACCGATCGTCACAAATAAGGCCGAAAATTTTCCCATCGCAATAGATTCCGTAATCACCAAACATCTTTCTGAAGGTAATTACGCCTGCTCCAGCAGCTTGGTCGGCCACATACTGTACATAATCTAATTGACTGGCCATATCTTTATCTTAAATACCACACGCCCTTATGCTGCACCATAGGCACCACTATCTGCTCGTTGGTGCTGTCACCATAGACTATTTGCATCATCACTTGAGCTACATGCTTAGCCGTATCGGCCTTACCACTGACAATACGAATATCCTTAATACCACGATGTTCGTCATTTTGCTGTCCGATAAACATGGCCGCGTTGTCGGCCAATTGCTTCTGATAACTTGCAGGAAGACTATCTGGGCGATACGTTCCGGCCACAAAAGCATCGTAATCACCATGCAATAGATAGTCGTAATAGAGCTTAGCAGCACGCGCAGCCAACTCTCCTTGGTCGTCTTGCTTGCCACCACAGGCTGCAAAACTGAGCAATATACAGGTCAATAGCAATACAGGAAGTCTCTTCATCGCACTTATTTCTGACGAATAAAGATATTGATAGGACAACCGTGCATGCTCCAATTCTCGCGTATCTTATTCTCCAAGAAGCGACGGTAGTTCTCTTTGACGTACTGAGGCAGATTGGCATAGAATACAAACGATGGTATCTGCGTGTTCGGAATCTGCATACAATACTTGATTTTGATATACTTTCCCTTGATAGATGGAGGTGGAGTAGCCTCGATAATAGGCAACATCACCTCGTTCAACTTGGATGTCCCCACCTTCGAAGTACGATTCAAATAGACTTGTTTAGCCGTTTCCAGCACCTTAAAAATGCGCTGTTTGGTAAGCGCTGAAGCAAAGATGATGGGGAAATCAACGAATGGAGCCATACGTTCGCGTATCGCATTCTCGAAAGTTTTGATGGCTATTTGCGATTTATCCTCCACTAAATCCCACTTGTTTACTACTACCACGAGCGATTTATTGTTCTTCTGAACCAACTGGAAGATGTTCATATCCTGCGCTTCAATACCACGTAGCGCATCAACCATCAATATACAAACATCGCTATTCTCTATGGCACGGATGCTACGCATAACGGAATAGAACTCCAGATCTTCCGAAACCTTGTTCTTACGACGGATTCCGGCTGTGTCAACAAGATAGAAGTCGAAACCGAACTTATCGTAACGAGTATAGATACTGTCTCGTGTGGTGCCTGCAATCTCTGTAACGATATTGCGATCCTCGCCTATAAAAGCATTAATCAAACTGCTTTTACCGGCATTCGGACGACCAACGACAGCGAAACGAGGAATATCTTCTTCCAATACTTCATCTACCTTCTTCTCTAGTTTCGCCAAAAGCAGGTCGAGTAAGTCACCAGTCCCGCCACCGGTAGCAGCGCTGATACATTGTGGATCGCCCAGTCCGAGACTATAAAAGTCGGCAGCTTGATAATATTCTGCACTGTTATCAACCTTGTTAGCTACCAAGATAACAGGCAATTTAGCTCGACGTAAAATCTGAGCCACGTCTTGATCCCAGTCGGTTACACCCGTAGTTACGTCGACAAGGAACAACACCAAGTCGGCCTCTTCGGTGGCAATGAGTACTTGTTTGCGGATAGCGTCCTCGAAAATATCATCCGAATTTACGACCCAACCACCGGTATCAACCACCGAGAATTCGTTTCCGTTCCACGAACACTTGCCGTATTGACGGTCACGGGTGGTGCCTGCGGTATCACTAACAATCGCCCTACGCGACTGTGTCAATCTATTGAAAAGCGTAGACTTGCCCACATTCGGACGTCCTACAATTGCTACTAAATTTGCCATATATTAATAATAAATCATGAATTATATCACCCTCTCTCTTTGGGGAGGGACGGAGAGGAGCTAATGGGTCTCCTATTCCGGGTTATATCCGAAACTTTCCAACTCTTTCTTGGAACTGCGCCAGTCTTTATCAACCTTAACGAAGGTCTCCAGAAATATCTTTTTGCCGAAGAACTTTTCCAAAGTCTTGCGCGATTCCATGTTCATCTTCTTCAATGCGACACCCTGATGGCCGATGATAATACCTTTTTGTGAATCGCGCTCAACGTAAATGACCGCCCCGATATTGATTTGTTTCTCTTCTTCCTTGAAACTTTCCACACGCACTTCCACACTGTAAGGAATCTCCTTGTCGTAGTATAGCAGTATCTTCTCGCGTATTATCTCCGAGACAAAGAATCTCGCGGGCTTGTCGGTCAACTGTTCTTTATCGAAATAAGGGGGAGAATCGGGTAACAATTCTTTAATGCGCTTCAACAATACATCCACACCAAACTTGTTCTTAGCCGATATTGGTAATATCTCGGCATTGGGTAATAAGCGATGCCAATGCTCTACGATGTCGCCTAATGAGTTTTGATTGCTCTCATCTATCTTGTTAATGAGCAGCAATACCGGAATTGTCATCTTGCTAACCTTTTCCAGAAACTCCATATTCTTTTCCGGATTCTCTATCACATCGGTCACGTAAAGCAGGATATCTGCATCGGTCAAGGCCGATTCAGAGAACGCTAACATATACTCCTGCATCTTATAATTCGGCTTCAGAACACCCGGTGTATCGGAGAAAACAATCTGCATATCATCGGTATTCACAATACCCATAATACGATGACGCGTGGTTTGAGCCTTAAAGGTGGCGATGCTGATGCGCTCACCCACCAATTGGTTCATCAAAGTACTTTTCCCTACGTTTGGGTTGCCGACGATATTAACAAATCCGGCTTTATGCATTTCTACCTCCTTTTAGGACAAAAAGACGCATCCTTAACTAATATAAAGATGCGTCTCTCCGTATTCTATTTATTATAAAAATCTTCTACCCTCGCAACGGAGAGTCAAATCTAAGCTGTCTATGAGTCGTAAGCCCAGCGATAATAGCTGGCTCCGTTCACAAATCCGGCTCCAAAAGCTGTGAAGATGATGTTATCGCCCTTCTTCAACTGCTTCTCGAAGTCCCACAATACCAAAGGCATGCAAGCGGCACTGGTGTTACCATAGCGCTGGATGTTGACAAGTACCTTGTCCATGGGACATTCGATGCGCTTTGCAACCGCCTCGATGATACGCAGATTAGCCTGATGAGGAACGATATAACTAACATCCTCACGAGTCAATCCATTACGTTTCAGCAATTCCATGCAGTCATCGCCCATAGCCGTTACAGCATACCGGAACACCATACGCCCCTCTTGATAAGTGGCATGTAGGCGATGGTCTACTGTAAAATGAGACGAAGGGCATACCGAACCACCGGCTTTGACGTGCAGGAATGGTAGACCTTTACCGTCTGTACGATGATAAGAATCTATCAAACCAACATTATCTTCCGTCGTACCTTCGACCATTACGGCACCCGCACCATCACCAAACAGCGCACAAGTGCTACGGTCTTGATAGTCGGTTATTGCCGACATCTTGTCTGCTCCAATCACAATGATACGCTTATGGCGTCCACTCTGAATCATATTGCAGGCTACGTCGAAAGCATACATAAATCCGCAACAAGCAGCAGAGAAATCGAATGCGAATGCATTCTTCAATCCCAACTTGCCCAATACGATAGATGCTGTAGACGGATGGATATAATCTGGCGTGGTCGTAGCCACGATTACCGCATCAATAGTATCCAGTTCTACACCTGTCTTCTGTATCAAAAGTTTAGCAGCTTTACGCGCCATATAGCTCGTACCAAGCCCCTCTTCTGTCAGAATGCGGCGTTCCTTAATACCCGTGCGTGCCGTTATCCACTCGTCGTTGGTATCCACCATCCTAGAGAGCTCTTCATTATTGAGCACGTAGTCAGGTACATATCCCGCAACACCTGTGATAATGGCATTAATTTTCTCCATTATTCAGCTACTTCCTTTACAACTGCCAACTTACCTCTATAATATCCACAAGTAGGACATACTGTGTGATATACGTGGTAACTGCCACAGTTAGGGCATACAGCCAATGTGGGGGCTACTGCCTTATCGTGCGTTCTTCTCTTGAGTGTACGAGTCTTCGATTGTCTTCTTTTAGGATGTGCCATTTTTATTTATTCTTTAATTGTTGTTTTTATTTTCTCTAATCCGGCCCAACGAGGATCCATATTGTCTTCAGCATTATCCTCATGAGCACCTTCCGTAGCCGAGTGTGCTTTCAGCAGTTGCAACATTGCAGGGTCACATTCCCCCGACTCATGCGCATGCTTGAACGGAATGGCGAGTTCCACAAACTCATATATGAACCATGACACGTCGACTACACCCTCATTCTCAGGCACCGTCACTAGGTCATCGTCCTCTATATAATCCTCACCAAACTTCACGACCAACTTGTTCCGGGTATCAATGGACTGCGCCATATCCTCCAAACAGAGGTCGCATGGTACTTGTATGGTACCGACTGTGTGGAAGTCGAGTTCAAAGAAGTCCCCCACTCTATGAATGGAAAGGTCTGTACGCAACTCGCCTCGCTTCACTTCGGGAGCGTCTATCGCCTCAAAGTAACTATCGTCAAGATGAAAGACGAGCTTGGTATCGCCCTCTTCCAGCCCCTTTAAGTCTATCTTAAATGGTTCTAAACTACCCATACGGGCTGCAAAGTTACGAATAAATTCTGATATACAAATAATTAAATGAGAAAAACTAAATGTACAAAACATCCAAAATGTGCATTTCTCATCTCTTTTATATAATATAAGGAGACAAAAGAACAGAAAGCCGAAAAGAGCTATTTACTACAACCTCATCTCGCAACGACCACCGAATAAAGTCTTTCTACTTCATCCATTAGAGTAGATTAAGATGAGGTAATACGATTCTAAACGTCGTTCCCACTCCCACTTCCGATGCTTTCACGCTGATACGCCCTTTGTGATACTCCTCAATGATGCGACGAGCGAGCGACAATCCCAGTCCCCAACCGCGCTTCTTCGTCGTAAATCCGGGACGGAACACATTATGCACATCACGCTTCCGAATTCCTTTTCCCGTATCCGTTACATCGAGTATCACGCTATTCTCGTCCTCTTCCACATGCAAAACGATGCTTCCGCGCTCGCCAGCCATCGCATCCACGGCATTCTTACACAGGTTTTCCAACACCCATTCAAACAGCGGACTATTCATCATTACCTGTACATCGTGGTCGGGCAGTTCCATCGTTATCCTCACCTTATTGGATGTTCGGCGATCCATATAGTCTACCACATGACTCAATACCTCCGCCATATTCGTCGGCACGAGTTCCGGAAGCGACCCGATCTTAGAAAACCTATCGGCTATTAGTTCCAGTCTCTTCACATCCTTATCCATCTCCGGAATCAAATCATCCTGTGGATAAGTCTCTTTCAGCATCTCTGTCCAAGCCATCAAACTACTGATGGGCGTACCCAACTGGTGTGCGGTCTCCTTCGAGAGTCCCACCCACACCTTGTCTTGTTCAGCTCGTTTCGAGGTCAACAAGGCGAAAATAGCCACCACGACAAACAACATCACCACGCCCAATTGCACATATGGATAACGCTGTAATTGTTTGAGCATCAGCGATTCACCATAACAGATATCCACGTAATCACTTTTTACAGAGTCGTTCAACTGAATACGAATGCATCGGCCGGCAGCTTTCAGTTGTCTGCCAAGCACCTTAGCCTGCTCCAAACTATCCGCATACGCCCCCTTTCGCATCTCCACGTTGCGGAAAAGTTGCGCCTCTCCCCTGTTATCCATCACGACCACCGGTATCATATTGTTCCCGTTCATCACTTTCAACACCAATCCCAAGTCCGTATTCTGGTCAGCTCGGTTCAACGCCGACATAGCTTCCGCCCACACTTCCATCTTCTGCCGCTCCTCCATAGACAGGTCACACGTCAAGATATGCGACACGACAAGCGACACTATCGCAATCACGATAGCCCCACTAACCAACAGTAGCTTCACTTGCCTAATTCTATCTGTCCACAGCATATACTATTTAACGCAGTACTTCGTGAAATATTATATCTCATCAAGCCACAACCCACACCCCCATTTCCTTACTTCTCACTCCCAACTCGTCTACTTATCAACTTAAAACCTTGTTTACTGGTTAACTTATTAACTTGTCTACTAAAACGATTGGAGTGGGGTGGGGCTCCTGCAATGGCCCCTCAGTATCGCTGTATCGCCCTTTCAACAAAACTGCCACGCCCCCACAGCAATGCTGCGAGGGCGTGGCAGTAAATCAAGGAAAACACAATACGATTCCTACATATTAGCTATACACCTCTCCAAACTATCTACCCAATAAGGAATCTTGATTCCAAACGTATCCTTTATCTTCGTTTTATCAAGCACACTGTAAGCCGGACGCTTCACAGGCGAGGGGAACTCATCACTATGACATGGCTGAATATCACAATCAGTATTCCCCACCAACTCCGCAATCTTGATAGTGAAATCATACCACGAGCACACACCCTCATTAGAAAAATGATAAATTCCCGTATTCCCTTCGTACTTACGACTCTCTACAATGTCAAAGATGACATTCGCCAAATCGCCTGCATAGGTCGGCGTACCGCACTGATCGAATACAACTTTCAATTGAGGCTTCGTAGCCGTGAGTTGAATCATCGTCTTCACGAAGTTCTTACCAAATTCACTATAAAGCCACGCTGTACGCAGAATGATATGCTTCACCCCGGTAGATGCAATCAATTGCTCACCTAGCAACTTTGTTCGGCCATACACACCGGTGGGAGTTCCTTTCTGATTTTCCTTGCAAGGCGTGTTATAAGGGTCGCCCCCAAACACATAATCAGTACTGATGTGCACGAGCAACCCATCTACTTCTTTCATCACCATTGCCAGATTTTCCGGTGCTTTGGCGTTCAACTTCTCTACCAACTCATACTTTTCCGGTGCCTCCGCCCCATCTACATTGGTCCATGCAGCACAATTAATGATACACTTCACGCCATACTCACGTACCATCCGCCTTATATCATCCAAAGAAGTAATGTCCAAATGCATATATCCATCGCACACGTCGGTAAATATATACTTGTCGTGCTCACTCTCCTTGGCGACTATCTGTATCTCATTCCCCAGCTGCCCGTTGGCGCCCGTTACCAATATATTCATATCACTTCTTAAATTCAAAAGGTGAAACCATATCTTTCAAGCGTGGATACTTCGTATCCTTAGCATTCAACTTAATATCTTCTGCCCTTGATTGCATTTATCATTACTCGATTAATAATCTTTTGTGTCCCAAATTAGCGCATAAATTTCGCTGTAAAAAACTGTGGAATCTTCCACATCATTTTCATAATTTTGGTAGGTGCGCAGAGTCAAATTGCTCCATGATTGAAAATAATCCCCCAAAAAG
>NZ_JRPT01000046.1:0-1645 GCF_000762865.1 Prevotella sp. S7 MS 2
TTTCCTAAAATTTGAGGAATCATATAAGTCCAAATTATTTTCCTAATCCCTACGGAAAATATCTCTAGTATATACTTTCTCCTTCACATCATCAAGTGACGGATCATAACGATTTGCAATGATGGATTGGGATTCTGATTTAAAAACAGATAGGTCGTTTACTATTCTGCTGCCAAAGAAAGTGCTACCATCTTCTAGCGTTGGCTCGTAGATAATAATTTCTGCCCCCTTAGCTTTGATACGCTTCATGACTCCCTGAATGCTCGACTGGCGGAAGTTGTCGCTATTGCTCTTCATTGTTAAGCGATAAACCCCAATAACACAGCGCTTTTCTTCCTTGACGTCAAAATCGCCCCGATTATAATAATCGTAATAACCAGCCATTCGGAGAACACGGTCAGCTATAAAATCTTTACGCGTGCGATTACTTTCGACAATGGCACCTATCAGATTCTCGGGTACGTCTTGATAATTAGCAAGCAGTTGCTTGGTATCTTTGGGTAAACAATATCCACCATAGCCGAACGAGGGGTTATTATAGAAACTGCCAATACGGGGGTCAAGGCCTACACCATCAATAATAGATTGGGTGTTGAGTCCCTTCATCTCTGCATAAGTATCGAGCTCGTTGAAGTAGCTTACTCTTAATGCAAGATAGGTATTAGCAAAGAGCTTCACTGCTTCTGCTTCTGTTACCCCCATAAAGAGCGTATCTATATCCTCTTTAATAGCACCCTCTTGTAACAGAGCGGCAAAAGTATGGGCTGCTTGGTCTAAACGAATATCGTCTTCTGGTCGTCCGATAATAATTCGACTAGGATAGAGATTATCATAAAGAGCCTTACTCTCGCGCAAGAATTCAGGTGCAAAGAGGATATTCTCACTGTGGTATTTTTCTCTTACACTAGCAGTATAGCCTACCGGAATGGTAGACTTAATAATCATAATGGCATTGGGATTTACTTGTAAAACAAGCTCTATAACCTCTTCTACATGCCGGGTATCAAAGTAATTCTTCACCGGATCGTAGTTAGTAGGAGTAGCTATCACTACAAAATCGGCATCTTGGTAGGCCGCTGCTCCATCCAAAGTAGCTTTTAAGTCTAGAGGTTTTTCTGCTAGATAGCGTTCTATATATTCATCTTGAACAGGAGAACGGCGGGCATTAATTTTATCAACCTTCTCTGGTACAACATCCACAGCCGTAACCTGATGGTTCTGACTCAACAATGTAGCAATACTCAAGCCCACGTACCCGGTACCTGCAACTGCAATTTTCATATTATAAAACAAATAATTATATTGGCTTTCCCAAATAGACTGTACAGAATTCTAAATATAACAACTCTACTCATCAATGCCGGCAGATACTCCACTTCCTCCATTAATCAAATATGACTAATGTGCAGAGGAAGCATCTACACAAACATCTCCACCTAAGAGTTAGAAACTCGCAGAGTCGCATTCTGTACATGCTCGTAATATAGGGACAACATCAGATAAATAATACATTTCTTTATAGCTCCCTATCATTTACTTATGCAATCTTTGCAAAGTTAGCTAAAAAGCTAATACGTTGCAATAATACTCCATATAAAAGCTCAAAAAACTTGTATACGCCGATTAGGGAGAGCTAGGTATACAC